>DAOVTG010000012.1 GCA_030633185.1 Deltaproteobacteria bacterium | reverse complement strand
GTTGTGGTTTTTCAGGCGCGAGACCATACATGTAGTATGTCGAGTGCCTGAAAAACCACAACAGCGCAGTAGATCGGACTTTTTACTTAGCCATCAACATAATTTCTCTTTGCTATTCACGATCGAGCCAACGGTCGATCTTTTTTGAAGCAAGTTCAACCTCTTCAATCAGAGTTTTGATTGAGATAGGTTTAATGAAATAGTCATCAAAACCCGCTTCTCGGCAATCGTGCAGATGGTACAAGGATGCGAAACCGGTAATCGCAAAAATAATCGAGATCGGCATAAGCTTGCGAGCTTTTCTACAAAGTTCAGTCCCGTCAATGCCGGGCAGATTAAGATCAAAAAGCAGAAGCGGAAATTTCTCCTGTTCAAGAATCTCCAGAGCCTGTTCTCCACTCTCTGCGGTTTCAACCTTGTATCCGGCGGTTTCCAGAACCCGGCGAAAGAGCTCACTAATCTCTTTTTCGTCATCAACTACTAAAACTCTCTTCATTTCATCCTCCTTGCGGTAGAGGCTTTCTCAAGATCAATAATCGTGCTGTTACCAATATAATGTTTCTTTTTATAACGGGTAATCTTCATCAATTTGCTATTTATCGCCCCCAACCTTAAAGCTTGTTCGACAATTATTTCAGCCTGATCACGACCTGAAGCATCTTCTGCGGTCTTCAATAAAAGTAACTCGGCGGAACCTGAGATAATCTGCAAAGGCTGATTAAACTCGTGACAGATAGTACCCGCCAGCTCCAGGATACCTTTCAGTTTTTCCTCATATTTGATATGCTCGATCAACTCGATCCGGTCACGGACAGCATTCATGCGGGTTAACAATTCGATCTCATTAAGCGGTTTCCGGACATAATCATGGCCACCCACGGCAAAGGCCTTCTTAATGATATCATCATCGGTGTTGCCGGTGACAAAAATAACCGGGATATCTTTAAGCTCGGCACTCTCTTTCAGCTGCTTACAAACCTCAAGACCGCTTAAATCAGGCATATCGATATCAAGTAGAATAAGACAAGGAATAAAACTTCGAGCGACCGACAACACGGTTCGGCTATCTGAAACCAGAGCGGTCTCATAACCCTCACGCTGCAAAATCAAGTCGATAAGTTTCAGGTTCAGATTATTGTCATCAACAATCATAACTTTTCGGCATAAAGTCATATCTTTCTCCTTTTGCAAAACTTACAAATATTTTTCAATGTTTAATAATTTTTCAACAGAGTTGCTCGTTATACCATTTTTGGCGGTATGCTCAATTTCTTTAGCAGCATCGGCCTCCTCTTTCAGGCCTAAGTTCATGAGAACCCCTTTCAAAGAGTGGGCCGCCATCCTTAAGGCATCGTAATCGGTCAAAGAGTCATTGCTGGCAAAGCTTGCCCTAATCCCAACCAGGTTCTTTTTTATATCATTAAAACCGATTTCTACCATAGCTTTAACTTGCTTATCCGACATACCATATTCACGACTCAGATGTTCTTCCATTCGGCAACGCAGAGATGGGATCATGGGTACCTCTTTTGTATTAGTTTTGGCCACAGGTTCACCGACAGTTCCGGCAAAACGCTTAAGCAGAGACTTAACCGTCTCCGGCACAAATGGTTTGGTCAAATACTCATCCATACCGGCCTTAAGACAATTTTCCCGATCACCTTTTAAGGCGTTAGCAGTCATCGCGATAATCGGCAGGTGATTTCCTTTAAGAAATTTGTGTAAAGATTGCAACGATCCTGATGAGAGATCAATTTCAGGGGTCAATCCCTGTTCCAGGGTTCTGATAACCCGACTGCATTCAAGACCATTCATAAGCGGCATCTGAACATCAAGAAAGACCAGGTCAAACCTGTTTTGGGAAAGTCTCTCCAGGGCTTCAAGACCATTTTCAGCCTCTACGACCTGATGACCATCTCTCTCGAACAAAATTTTCGCTAGTTCAAGATTTATTTTATTATCTTCCACCAGAAGAATCCGGCAGGGATTTGTGGTTTGGACAATCTCCCGGTTTTCCTGATCTGGTTTTGTCGTGATTGACGAATCATCTACCTGAAACGAAATAATAAAACTAAAACGACTACCCTTTCCCAAGGTACTCTCAAGCTGAAGCTGACCACCCATCAAACGGCAAAGATTAGAGCAGATGGCGAGCCCTAAACCGCTGCCTCCATACTTTCTGGAAATTGAGCTGTCAGCCTGGGTGAAATTTTCAAAGAGTAAGTCCAGTTTATCTTCAGCAATCCCGATACCCGTATCTTTTATCACAAATTGCAGATCAACCATCCGGGCACTTCTTTTTACAACAACAGCTGTCGCCGTAATCGTACCGCTGTTGGTAAATTTTACCGCATTAGTCAAAAGGTTTATTAAAATCTGGCGCAGTCGGAGACTATCACCTTTAATCTGCTCGGGCACATCGTCATCCATCGAGCAATCAAGCACAAGACCCTTATCCTCGACTAAAACCATAACCATTCGCCGAGTTTCTTTGAGCAGCTCTCGAAGGTTAAAAGGATATGTCTCAATTTCAAGCTGGCCGGCCTCAATTTTGGAGAAATCAAGAATATCATTGACCAGAGCCAACAAAAGATCAGATGATTCCTTGACATTTTCGAGATATGAATTTATCCGAGGATCTTGATTATCCTGAAGGGCCAGACGGGTCATCCCGATAATACCGTTCATCGGAGTTCTAATCTCATGACTCATATTGGCAAGAAATTCACTCTTGGCTAAAGAAGCCGATTCAGCCACCTCTTTGGCCTGTAGTAGTTCAAGGCGATTTTCTCTATCTCTTAAATGATTTTGACGGAGCTCCTCGGCCATCAGATAACGCTCTGTCACATCGTAGATAATCCCCTCATAATGAGTAATAACACCATCAGCATTACGACGAATTTGCGTATTATCCTTGAGCCATCTCAACTCTTTTGACTTTAGTTCTAAACGATAAGGTTTATGAATAAAACTCATAACCTTTTCATTTTGGCTGGCCTGAACAACCTCCTCCGCCACCCGGGCCTGATCGTCAAGATGAATAATTTCGTTATAGATAATCCGGCCCGAGATGAAATCGTCCACACTGTAGCCTAAGATCTCCTCAACATTTTCCGAAACAAACTCAATCGGCCAACCCGGTTGATTACGCCATAAAAAAGCAACCACCGGACTACGGGTAAAAATCCCGTAATGATCTCGATAAGTAGTACATTGCAACACTGCTTCATCAAGTTGGGCCTTGAGATCTTGAACTTGCCCCTTAAGTTCATTATAACTCGGTTTTTTTTCAAACATAATAATCCCTAATTGTATTAAGGACATCCTCAGGCTGAAAAGGTTTGGTGAGATAATCATCCATTCCGGCGCCAATACACTGTTCTTTATCCCCGGCCATGGCGTGGGCGGTCATCGCAATTATGGGCAGATGCTTCCCTTTAAGACGCAGTGAAACCTGGCACAGCAGATCATGATATTTGCCAACCTCACATTCACCCTGTTCACACTGCCGAATAAGTTTTGTCGCCTTAATACCGTCCATCTCAGGCATCTGCACATCCATAAAAACCAGGTCAAAATCTTTACTGCTCAACAAATTAAGGGCCTCTATACCGTTGCTTGCACTACTCACTTTTTGTCCCTCTTTTTCGAGAATGGTCTGGGCCAGAACAAGGTTGAAATTATTATCGTCAACCAGGAGAATATTGAGGTCAATTTTGTTGTTTTTGTGGTCACCAACCAACAGAGCCGGGGTTGAAGCCGAGACCGGCTCAGGAGAAGGCCGTTGATCCTCTGTCAGAGGAATCGCTTCCTGTTTGAATCCGGCCGTAAAATGAAAAGTAGTACCTACACCAAGCGTACTTTCCAACCAAATTTTACCCCCCATTAATTGGGTAAGTTTCTGACTGATTGCCAACCCCAGACCACTGCCGCCATGAAGTCTGGCGACCGAATTGTCCACCTGGGTAAATCTGTCAAAAATAGCCGCCTGTTTTTCAGGCGCGATACCGACACCCGTATCCTGCACCCTAAAATGAAGAAGAAGATCATCCTCAATCAGGGACTCTACCCGGCAGCTTATACAGACATGGCCTTGCGTGGTAAACTTGATACTATTGCCGACCAGGTTAAAAATAATCTGGCGCAAGCGCATTTGGTCACCAAGCAAAGCACAAGGCACGGTGGCCGGCAGATCAACCAACAACTCAATCCCCTTGGCGTGGGCTTTTGGGGCAAGAATACGGGTCATCTGCTCAATACTTTCAAGTAAATCAAAGGGGTGTTCCTCAAGATCAAGCTGATTGGCTTCAACCTTGGAAAAATCGAGAATGTCATTTAAGAGGCCCATCAAACTTGAACCGGCGTCCTGAACAGTTTGCAGATAGCCGCGCTGTTCGTCGGTAAGTTCGGTGTCAAGGGTGAGTCCGGTCATCCCGATAATGGCGTTCATCGGGGTACGAATTTCATGACTCATATTGGCCAGAAACTGGCCCTTGGCAAGATTGGCACTTTCCGCCGCAGCTTTGGCCTGTTCCAGTTTTCTCCGGCCCTCCACGAGGTTGGTTATATCATGGGAAACTCCGAATATTCCCTTGATTTTTCCTGAACGATCCCGATAGACTCCTTTGTTGGAGAGAAAAACATGTTCAGATCCATCCATTTTATGAGATATTTCAGCCGTCACACTCTGGCCCGTGGTCAACATTTCCTGCTCGATCTCTGCAACTTGTTTTGTCGTTTCAGGGGAGATCAAATCACTATTCTTTTTGCCGATAATCTCGGTCATTGGTCTGCCGACACTTTTGGCCCCGGCCTCGTTGATGATCAGGTAGCGACCGTCAAGGTCTTTGACATAAATGGCATCGCTTGAACCGTCAGCAATGGCATTCCACATCTCATTATTTTCCAACAGAGCCGCCTCACTCCTTTTTCTCTCCTCAATTTCCTTTTGCAGCTCACGGTTGGATCGCCTTATTTTTTCAGCTCGATCATTTAGATGTTCATACATAATCTCTAAAGATATGGCCAAATCACCAACTTCATCATTGCCCCTTTTGGGAAAATCTTCTACCGGTTCACCGGAAGCAATCAGGTTTGCTATATTGGTGAGTTCTTTAATCGGCCGGGTTAGAAAAGATACCAGCAGTACTGTGATCAAACATAAAGCAAAAATTCCAAACATAACCAAAACCAGCAACTTATTGAGCAAGGCCTGTGAATCCAACTCCAAAAAATGGTACGATGCCTCCGCCCCAAAAACCATAAATCTCTGCGGATCCGACGCATCAAAGTAAAACTTCTCAAGAACGATGCCGCCTTTGGCTGTTCTTAATTGAAGAGTATCAACCTCTACTTCTCTATCTTCAATGAAACCATCAAGGGCGTAGTCCTGCTGGAGTCTGTTCTGGCGGTTAAACTCAAAGGCAAAACGTTTATCGGGATTGGGATGGATCAGGTAGTCACCGGAGGTATTGGTCAAAAAATAAGTAATATCCGGCGGTGGGCTATATAATGGCTTGCCTATTTTATTGAAATCAGCATTAATCACAATCATACCGAACACCGTACCGTCACTCGCAAAGATTGGGGTAGCCACTCGAATTACCGGGGTGATCGGCCAAGAGATTATATTGTTTTTCCGGCTAAGATTGACCTCCGAGATATAAAGATGGTTTCGAGTCACTGCCATTGCTTTGAGATAGTATTCTCGACTACCTTTGACCTGGAGGTTCTTTTCAGCTACGGTTATGATCTGGTCACCAACTCTGTCAACCTGCACATATTCGCAGCCGTTACCGGTTTTACGAATCAACCTCAAACTCAGATATGCCTTACGCTGTTTGAGCACGGTTTGAAAGATAACCGAAAGGCGCTGCCGCCAGATATTGTCCGTGGCGTTTTCCTGGTCATCGTAGCCCCCTCCGGCAACAGCCCTCATTATACCGTTAACTGAAGGCGATTCAGCCAGAAAAAGAACATCCTCTTCCAAGATCTTGAAAATAGTTTCAATCCTTACTTTTCCCTGCTGAACTTCCGCTTCAAGATGTTTCAGGGCCTGGTTTTGCAAAAGGGTATCAGCGTTTCTGTAGGAGGTATAGGCAATACCCATAATGCCTATACCGGCAATCAGAGAGGTAAACAGAGCAATCTTTGCCGGAAAGGAGATCCGCATTATTCATCCCCCCTCGATTCAGCGCCCAGCATGTTTGCAAGAAGTGCATAAGCCTCGTCCATTTTCTGATAAACATGGCTTGGAGTCTTGGCGGCGACCATGGCGGCGACCGGTTTCGGCTTTAAGTGAATACCCAAGTGCACTTTAAGGGAAACAATTTCCGCTTGAATCAATAGGGCCTGATTATAGACATCGTTGGGGGTAACTGTCTGGATTTTCTCTGACAGAATAATATTTCCTGAAAACATTCCGGCCCACCGCTTAACTTTTTGAAGCTCTTTTAAAACAACTTTACCCCGGACATAGACATCATGCGGTCTTTGACCAACTATATAGACTGGTTTACGGCTGGTCAAATCAAGCTCTAGATATTTGCAAATCAGCTTGATCTCAGCCACATTTTTTCCCATCAGTTTAAAAACATCATCAGGCCGGGCTCCTTCGCTTCCCAGCAACGTGTCAAACAGATATGATATCTGCCACATTTTTTCATAAACGTCACTGGGACGCTTCTCCTGATAGATAACGGCATCCCGTTCCGCCGGAGTAACAGTCATGCCGCCGTAACCATAGATAATTGCCAATTCGCTATCGAGGCGCAACGCCAGATCGTAAACTTCATTGGCAGTTATCTCCCGAATCGGGTAATCGCCAACTACAATGGGGCCTAAGTTCATCTGCTTTCGCAAACGAGCTACCTTGGTTAAACACTCTAAGGTTTTGTTAAAGACATGTTTAGGATCAAGACCGCTCACCAGCACCGTTTTTCTTGGTAAGAGCTGAATGCCCCGTCTGTTTTTATATTTCTGCAACTCTTTATAGATATGTGAGGCAATACTGAAAACATGGTTAGGTGTCTTTTGCAAATCCTTACGGTTAAATTGAATACGCTTGTCGCCGACTTTGAAATCGGGGAGCAGCCGCTCAGCAAAAACCAGATTTCGGATAATATCATCCGCTGTTTTTCCCGATTCTATTGCAGTAGTATAAAAAACGTGTTCCAAGCCCAGTCTAAACTTGATCCGCTGACTTTCCGCCAGCACCATCTGCAAGATATCATAGACTTCAGAGGGACGTATCACAAGACGTGGAATCTCGGGAACAACAATCGGCTCAATCCATAAATTAGCTTCCGCCAGCGACATTTTGTCAAGTAACGAATAGGCGGCCTGCAGAGCATGATTGGGATGTTTCCCGGTAGTCCGTTCAGGCCAGGCCACGTCAAGCGGTAACAACTGACTCTGCCGAATAAAGGTTATCTCTTCAATCACCCGAAGAGACTGAGTATAGACATCATCAGGCCCGAACCCTCTTATCCCCAACACCGGGTCAAGAGAGACTGATATAGCCCAGAGAGCTCTATAGACATCATCAGAAGTCTTGCCCAAATATTTTATATCAGAACTGGCAGCAACGTAAATATGGCCGTAAACATGCTCAAGAAGCAACGTTACTTCGTCATTCAATCGCACAATCCGGTCATAGACTTCGTCGGGAGTAATATTTCTGGCGGGATAGGGCGGGATAGTGATTGGTCCTAACTGCTTGATTTTCCGGAGACGACCGACCTTATCCATAACCTCAAAGGTTTTTTGCAGAACATGTCGCGGCGCCTTATTCTTTTGCTCCGGGATTTGCGGCCAGGGATTATCAGTCTGGCTTAGTTCCCGCAGTAATTTGACACTGTTTTCAAGAACAACAACCTGACCGAAAACATCATCCGGAGTTTTAACAAGAGTGCTTCGAGCTTGACAAACTGCCGTCGAGATAAAAGTAGAAGCCCACAAAAGAAGAAGTACCAGCGTAAATTTATTTCTGTTTATCACTATCAAACCTTTAATGAACCACCATAAACTTAAAATAAATAGCGGTGAACTTTGCTTCGCTCTCATAAACGGGGTTTAAACCCCAAGAGTGCTTCCTCGCTACGCTCACAGCGAAGCCTGGGGTGCTAACGCACCTTGTACCAGCAATGACCCCAATCCCGACAGTTCTGATTCAGAACCTGACTAGTTACGATGGTTTAAACTTTAGCCAGCGTTGTAAAGTTTCTAAAAAATCACTCTCCTTATATGGTTTACTGAGATAGTCATCCATACCCGCATTGTGGCAGTAATCGACGATATTTTTCTGGACATCGGCACTTAAAGCGACAATCGGCAAATGAACCTGGTGTTGCCCAAGTTTTTCTTGTCGGCGGATTTCACGGGTCGCGGCAAAACCATCCATCCCGGGCATATGGCAATCCATCAAAACCAGATCAAACTCCTGCTCGCCAACCAGTTCAACGGCCCGACGACCGTTATCTACAGTCTCGACTCGACAGCCCAGCTTAGTCAAAAGAGCCTCGGCCAGAAAGAGGTTGACCTGATTGTCGTCAACCACCAGAATCAAAGGTTCACCCGACAGTTCGAGCGGCAATTCAGCTTGATTCGCGCCGTCACCCCGGGGTTGAATATTCTCATCCGGCAACTCGGCTGAACTCTCATCCAAATTGAGTGCCTCAGTTTCAAATTCTGCCGAAAACCAGAACTTCGAACCTTCTCCCGGCTCACTTTCAACCTTGATCTCGCCGCCCATCAGGCGCACCAGCTGCGAGGAGATCGACAACCCCAGACCGGTTCCACCATAACTTCTTGAGGTTGAGCTATCAGCCTGGGAGAAGGCGGAAAAGATACTCTTTTGAACATCAATCGGAATACCGATACCTGTATCACTGATCTCAAAAAGTAAAACTACCTGCCCGGCGCTTTGGCACTCGACACCAACCTGAAGCCTGACCGAGCCCCGGCTCGTAAATTTAATCGCATTACCTAACAGATTTACCAGAATCTGACGTAAACGATGACTGTCACCAAAGAGAAAACCGGGCACCTCCGCAGCACTCTCCAAAGTCAAATGAAGACCTTTTTCCCGGGCTTGGGGAATAAATGCATCTAAGATTGCTCGGATTATTAGCAGAGGCGAAAAACGGTGTCTCTCAAGAACCATTGTCCCGGATTCAATCTTGGAAAAATCGAGAATCTCATTGACAATTTTCAATTGACTCTCACCGGATCTTTGAATAATCCGCAGCAGCTCTAACTGTTGCTCGCTGAGTTCGGTTTCAAACAGAAGCTCGGTAACCCCAATGACTCCATTCATCGGGGTTCTGATCTCGTGACTCATCCGGGCCAGAAATTCACTTTTAGCCTGATTGGCTTTTTCCGCTTTGATCTTGGCCTGCTGCATCTCGAATTCGGCTTTTTTCAATTCACTGACATCGGAAAAAACCTCAATAATCCCTTTGAAATTATGTTCCAGGTCAAAAAACGGGGTCGCCGAAAGACGAAAATTTCTCGGCATACCGTAACCATAGCCCCCGTCACTCAAAATGGTAGAATATATTTCCCCTTTTTCAGAAATTAGCTGCAAAGGACAGACGGAGGTACCGCATAACGGGGTCTTTAAAACCTCATTACAAATCTTGCCGGTAAAATCCTCCAGGAGCCCGTTCATCGTGGCAAAAGTTTTACTGTAGCGGATAATTTCGTAATTTTCACCGATGATAATCATGCCGTTGGCAGCCGAATTAAAGATCTGCTCCAGTTCATCGTTAGATTTTTTGAGTTCCTCACGGGCTTTTGACCGCTCAGCTATCTCCAACTCCAATTGGCGGTTATAAGTTTCAATCCGGACTCTGTACTTGATAAATATCCGGTTGATTGAACGAGATAAATACCATGATAAAAGGAGGGCAAAAAGGAGGGTCATGCATACAACAAGCAAGAGTCGATTTATTCGTTGCTGGATAGATTGGCTGAGTTCACTCTTTTTTGCCAAGAGCTCAGTTTCGAGATCATCTAAGTAAAAACCCTTGGCAAAAATCCACTGCCATTCAGGATCGAGTTTAAGGTAAGAAAATTTTGGTTTAGGCTCGTTGCTGCCGGGCTTTTTATACCAGTATTTGACAAAACCCTGGCCCTCTGCCCTCAAAACTCTAAGAAACTTTTTCCTGAAAGGGTTGCCTTTGACATCCAGATATTCATCTGAAATAAATTTACCCAGCAAATCAGGGCGATTCGGATTAACCAACACAGAGGCAAAACGTTTGCCTCCATTAAGGTTATGAAGTTTTAAAATGAAAATATACTCAGTCCCGGTCTGAAGATCTGATTTACGACTCAAGATATCGATAATATTCTGCTGGACACCATCTTCAAGCTTTTTCAGCTCATCAGGAGATTTAGTGGATTGCTCATTAAGCAATTTCCGCCGGACATTGATCAAAGAAACCAGCTGGTCGACTGATTTTTTGACACCCTGCTTTTTACTATCGATGAATTTTTTCTCTATCGTCAGCATCTCCCGCTGACCTTGAGTTCTGATTTGGGAAATATCGCACCACAACAGCAGTAACGCCATCAAGAGAGCTACTAAAGCGATACTGCAAAAGAGCAGAATCCCGATATTTTTTTCTGAAAAAATTGATTCCCGGTTCATAACTGGCCGCTTATTTTAGACAATAGACATAATATAGTCTAACACTATATATAAGACAAAGAAAACCATTAAAAATCACCCATAGACCATCCATGAAAAATCATCGTTCAATACTGATCAGAAATGACGTGAGACTGATCTTACGGTTCTTGATCCCCAATTTTTTTCTTATGGTATCCCGGTGTGACTCAACCGTAGCATAAGCAATCTTTGCCAATTGAGCAATCTCTTTTGAGGTTTTCCCCATGCGAATAAAATTCGCAATCTGTATTTCACGTGGAGTAAGAGAGTAATCAATCGAAGTTATACTGCGGGCAAAGGGCACGGTGACTTTAGAAAGTGTCTGTTTAAGCACCTGTAAACAGTTTATAGTTCCAGGCGGCTGTTTAACCAGGGACAACTCCAACTCACTTATAAGTGGTAAAATCAGGGCATGAATCGTGGAAGCTATGTTATGCTCGACCTCCTCCTTTACCTGCTCCGATTTTTTCAATACCACCTTTAAGGCCGACCGAACTTCATCAAGCTCACGCGAACATTCAACCGCTCTTCTCTCAAAAGTCTCATCTCTTTCAAGCTTGTCCTTGAGATCGGAGATCTCAAGGCAACAACGAATACGCAGCAAGAGTTCTTCGTTTTTAAAGGGTTTACACAGGTAGTCGTCAGCGCCAAGCCTTAAAGCTGCAACCGCCGATGAGAGATCATTTAAGCCGGTCATCATCATCACCGGCATAAACGATAATTTCTCTTTAACAAAAGCCAGCAAATCGAGCCCGTTCATCCCGGGCAGCATGATATCGGTTAAAAGCAGATCATAACTCTGCCGACCAAGACGATAGATGCACTCTTCGGCATTCGCCGAAGACTCCACATTGTAGCCGGAATTTTCCAGAAGCGCGACCAACACAGTCCGCTGCAGGTTTTCGTCCTCAACCAGAAAAATACTTTTACTCATCAATATTCCTCATCATGATCTCATCTTAAATTTTATTGCCTGCCAGAAATTTTTACAGGAAAGCTATAACATAAAACATAGATCGGCAAAACCAAATAATTCTCCACAGTCATGATCGATGCCAAACGAGCCGCAACGAAAATAGTTTACCACTCTTGCGGGTTATGCTACACTGAGTAATTCCAGCTGGTTTCAAGATGGATCCAATTTAATAAAATCGTAACTATTCGGGTGCCCGTCATAAAGCTAAAACAAATAATAGTGACCCCCGCTTTGCTTTCCACAACCGGGGACAGAGCTCAGCCCGGCTGCGGGCTAGCGCCCTGCCTGGAGGTCTGTCCCCAGATCGAAACAGTTTGGAAACGACACCTGAATAGTTACACAAAAAGATTTCCGGTAAAATTCTTTACTTTACTGATAATAACTCTTTTGCTCGGTAGCCCGTTGGCTGCCAAAGAGATTGCAATTGGTAACCGAGCTCAACTGCCAATTCCGATTTTTGTCAGCATTGGACCACATCTCGATTTTTGCCAACAGATCGGCGGTGATCGAGTTAGCGTACAACTCCTGTTGCCGCCCGGCAAAAGCCCGGCTACTTATGCACCGGCACCACAGCAGATTCAGTCTTTAAGCCGGGCTCAACTCTTTTTCAAAGTTGGACTGCCTTTTGAGACGGCGCTGTTGACAAAGATTAAAGCCCTGCCCAAGCATCCTCAAATTATCGATACCCAGACGGGAATCACCCTGCAACCCATGCAAAACAAAATAGATGCCAAAAGTCAAGCAACCTATAACGAAAACCATCAACACCTACAGACCAATCTTGACCCGCACAGCTGGCTCGACCCGCGACTGGCCCTTAAACAGGCGACCACAATCGCTGCGACCTTAAGTCGCAGCGACCCGGACGGCAAAGATATATACCTCGACAATTTAAACTCTTTAAAAGAAAGCCTGCAAGCTCTGCATAAAAATCTCACCGCAACCCTGGCCCCGTTTGCCGGCAGCACCATCTTTGTCTATCATCCCGCCTTCGGCTACTTTGCCGGGGCCTACAATTTACACCAGCTCGCCGTCGAGATTGAGGGCAAAAGGCCAAAAGCCAAAGAGCTGGCCGAATTCATCAAAAAAGCGCGCCAAGAGAGGGCCAAGGTTATCTTTGTCCAGCCTCAGTTTGACCAAAAAAGTGCCCGGAAAATTGCCGACGCACTTAACTGTGCCGTCATCCCGCTCGACCCTCTGGCCCAAAATTACTGCGCCAATCTCAACTCTATTGCGGAAACCATTCAAAAAAGTCTAAAGACAAAAAGATGAAGCGAAAACCGCCGATCATAAAAATTACCAACCTCGACTTCTCATACCGTGAGCATCCGGTTCTCGAAGCGGTCGACCTGGAGATTCCGGAGGGGGAGTTAGGCAGCATTGTCGGCCCCAATGGCGGCGGCAAAACCACTTTACTGAAATTAATCCTGGGCCTTCTACAACCCGATCGAGGAATAATTGAAGTTTTCGGGGAAAAACCGGAAAAAGGCCGCCGAAAAATCGGCTATATGCCGCAACACGTCCATCTCGACCCGCTTTTTCCGGTATCGGTGCTCAATGTCGTCCTCATGGGCCAAATCGGCAAACTAAGTGGAGGTCTATTTGGTGGCTATCCGCGCCAAGCTCTCGAAACCGCCCGCGCCGCCCTTGACGAAGTCGGCCTCAGTGATTGTGAAAAAGACTCTTTCCACCAACTTTCCGGCGGCCAGCGTCAGCGCGTCCTGATCGCCCGGGCTCTTTGTACCGAACCCCAACTGCTCCTACTCGATGAACCCACCGCCAATATCGATCAGCGCAGCGAAGAGAATCTTTACGAGACCCTGGTGCGCCTTAACCGGCGTATGACTATTTTGCTGGTATCCCATGACTTGGGCTTTGTTTCCCAAATCGTTAAAAGCGTTATCTGCGTCAACCGCCAGGTTGTCATTCACCCAACCAGCAACATTAACGGCACCCTGATCAAAGAGATCTACGGCGGCGATTTCAACCTGGTGCGCCACGACCATCGCTGTGACAAAGACGGTCATCACTCCATGTAAGTATGTCGAGTGTCTGGAAAACCGACAACGCCCGAAGGAAGTGCCCTTGGGGTGCAACGCAGGATATCGGAACTTTTTACGACGCCATCATATTATGGATTTTTTTTACGCCTTAGCCGACCCCGACAACGCCTTTCTGAGACTATCTCTGGCGGTTGGTCTCTTATCGAGTATCGCTTTCGGGATTATCGGTACCTACGTTGTCACTCGCCGCATCAGCTATCTTGCCGGAGCGGTTTCGCATTGCGTGCTGGGAGGAATCGGCGGGGCTTTATGGTTGCGAGCAATCTTTAAAATAGAATGGCTTGATCCGGTCTACGGAGCCCTGCTGGCAGCCCTTGTGGCCGCCTTTATTGTCGGTCGTTTCGGACACAATCCCGGCCAACGTGAAGAGACCATGATCGGCGCAACCTGGGCTATCGGTATGGCCTTAGGGATTATCTTTATCGATCTGACACCCGGCTATTTCGATATTACAAGCTATCTTTTCGGAGATATTTTACTGGTTTCGAGCCATGATCTTAAACTCATCATCGCCCTCGACCTGATTATCATTATTTTTGTTACAAGCTGTTATCATCAGCTTCTGGCGGTCTGTTTTGATGAGGAGTTTGCCCGACTCAGAGGCCTGAATGTTGAACTTTTCTACCAACTTCTTCTGGCTCTGACGGCGGTCACCGTCGTTCTTTTAATCCGGGTCGTCGGTATCGTTATGGTTGTTGCCATGCTGACCCTGCCGGCCGCCGCCGCATCCCTCTGGACCCGCCGCCTCTCCGGCATGATGCTGCTGGCTATTTTCCTCTCAGCCATCTCGATTGTCAGCGGCTTAGGCTTAAGTTACAACGCCAACCTCTCCAGCGGCCCAGTGATTATCCTTTTCGCCGGAGCCCTCTATTTTCTCATGGCGGGCTGGAAAAAACTCTATAAATGAGTGACTTTGCGAAACAGCTAAACCAGGCTTTACAACAGATGTATGATAGAGTCTGCTCATGTGAGGACGGCCTGCTGAGCCCGGTAGCCATTGATCGCGGGATTCGCTTGTTGGAGAACCTGAACTACCCAACAAACTTAATTGAAAATCTGCCACCCGGCAGCGGCGACGTTGCCTTTCCCTGCGCCAATCCGCTGCCCCGAATTATCTCGCTTGCCCCTCAAACTATCCTTGATTTGGGCTGCGGCACAGCTCTCGACGCTCTCTTTTGCGTTTCCTCACTTCCTGGATTACAACAACTTACGGGCCTCGATGCAAGTTCTAAACTGCTTGCCAAAGGAGAAGAACTGCTACTTCATTTTCCGGCGGAAGCTGAGAAAATTACGTTGTTCCAAGCCGACCTCAACCACCTCTCCCGCTACCGGCTCGAAATTTCAGAGCTTATCCTGATGAACGGATCTTTTAATTTGCTTTACGATAAGGCGGGATTTTTTGCGGATTTAGCCCCTTTATTAACTAAGAACGGAACCCTGTTGATCTACGATTTTCTCCTGAGCGAAGCCTTGCCGCCGGGATTTTCCGACGAAGTCGATAACTGGCTCTGGAATATCGGCGGGGCTTTAAATTCAGCGGAGTTGAAAAAAATTGTCACTGATGCAGGCCTTAAGATTATCGAAATCAACGAAATTGAACGTATCGATCCAGTCGCTCGCTGTGAAATCATTATATCTCACGAAAAAAGGGGAAATTAACCCTTGATGGCAGTGACTGTTAAACAATCTTACGTCGATTAAGCAGACCCATCTGTTCTCTTATCCGATTTTCAATCACATCTTCGACACAGCTCATAAAACTCAACACACATGGAACTTTGAGACTGTAGTAAACCTGTTTGCCACGCTTTTCATCATCGACAATCCCGGCTTCTTTGAGCACCGAAAGATGTTTCGAAACGGTTGAAAAATCGGCGTCTAGAGGCTCTACCAAATTATAAACACAACATTCACCTTGAGCCAGTTTTTCGGTTATCCAGAGCCTGGTAGGATGAGCCAAAGCTTTAAAGATCTTGGCTTTGGCCTCGTAGAGATTCTTATCTTCTTTTTTCATTACCTGAAGTTTCCTCAAAAGTATATTGATGGCGTCGTAAAAAGTTCCGATATCCTGCGTTGTTGTGGTTCTCCAGAAACTCGACATACTACATGTATGGTCTCGCGCCTGGAGAACCACAACATCTTGTCTATCGAAATTTTTACTTAGCCATCCCACGACTTTTTACGAGTTAATCATATTAGTAATTTATAAATCAAGAATATTTACAGTAGAAGTTTTTTTAGCTCATCAGCAGATGGAACTTTGCCGACCACTTTAACCTCTCCATCAATTGCCAAAGCCGGAGTCAACATGACCCCAAAATCCATAATTTGATTGATGTCGGAAATTTTTTCCAGCTCAAAATCAAGGCCCAGTTCAACCGCAACCGCCTCGGCGCTTTCCGCCAATTTTGTACATTTTTGACAACCAGTTCCAAGTACTTGAATCTTCATATTTTCCTCCTTAATTTAACAGTCCAAACAGCACGCCACTGATAGTAGCCATAACAATAACCAAAAGAATGAAAACTACGGTTTTAACGGTTCCCAAGACGCTGCGAATAACCAACATATTGGGCAAACTCAAAGCCGGCCCCGCCAAAAGCAAGGCTAAAGCCGGGCCCTTACCCATACCATTGCCGATCAACCCTTGCAGGATTGGAACTTCGGTCAAAGTCGCAAAATACATAAAAGCACCGGCGAAAGAAGCAAAAAAATTAGCCCGCAGAGAGTTTCCGCCAACCGCATCGGCAACCCAGCCGGAAGGTATCAAACCCTCATGCCCAACCCGGCCCAGCAAAAGACCGGCAACCAGAACCCCAACCAACAGGAGGGGGAGAATCTGTTTGGCAAACCCCCAGGAGGAGTCAAACCACTCTTCATTCTCACCAGTTTCAGTATTGCTGATAACCGACAGTCCCAATAAACCGGCAGTAAAAGCGAGCAATGGAATTTCAGGAAAGAAAAAGGCAAGCCCGGTAACCGGAAGCGCCGCCAGACCCACTTTCCACCAAGGCATTTTGAACCAGGCAATCAATATAATAGCCAGAAGGGCTGCACAAATTGCGGTAATCTGCCATTTAAAGTTGAAAATCAAAGCCCAGGTTCCGCTATCACTTTCCGGCCTGGCCCAATTGGCAAAAACCAGAATACCAACCATGGCGGCAAAATAGAGACCATTTTGCCAGAGCGGACGGGTAACTTCATCCGGCATGGCAACCACATTAAGAGTTCTCTCTTTCTCTTGGCGACGAAAAATCAGATGCATTAAAAGGCCGATTACGACGCTAAAAACCACGGCTCCCACGGCCCGGGCCAAGCCCAATTCCGGCCCTAAAATTCGAGCCGTCAAAACGATTGACAAAACATTGATGGCGGGGCCGGAGTAGAGAAAAGCCGTAGCCGGGCCGAGCCCGGCTCCCATGCGATAGATCCCGGCAAAAAGCGGCAGCACCGTACAGGAACAAACTGCGAGAATAGTTCCGGAAACCGAGGCCACTCCGTAAGCCACAACCTTATTAGCACCAGCCCCAAGATACTTCATAACCGCAGCTTGACTGACAAAAACGGAGATCGCTCCGGCAATAAAAAATGCCGGGATCAAACATAGCAGAACGTGTTCCCGAGCATACCATTTGACCAGATGAAAGGCTTCCAGGATGGAATTGTCAAAACGTACCTCACCTATCGGCAGATAAAAACAGGCCAAAAAGACTGTAACAATTACAGCGAAGCTACGCCATTCAATTTTTATATTCATAACTTTTTACTTAGCCATTCCACGACTTTTTACAAGTTCATCATGCTTAACTGTTACTGGAAATTATCTTTTTACATTTGGCGTAATAACCAAATAATCAACTATTGTCAAGTGGTAACTATTCTATCAAACAAAGAGGCCCGACCATTATTAATGGCCGGGCCTCTTTGTTTGAGTAGCTTTACAGTTTTCGTAACTATTCAGGTGCCCACCATAAAGTTACATTAAATAGCGGCGAACTTTGATGCCCTCGTAAAAAGTCACGGGATGGCTAAGTAAAAAGTCCGATCTACTGCGCTCTCATAAACGGGGTCAAAGCTGGGGTGCTAGCGCACCTTGTACCAGCAATGACCCCAATCCCGGCAGTTTTGATACAGAACCTGAAATTTACCAGTTTTTTATTTAGCTGGCCTGCCAGAGACCGTGCAGATTACAGTGCGAGCGGGCCTTAACTGAGGCCGCATCGGTGGGGAAGAAGACTTCCGGGGCATCTCCGGGAGAGAGAAATTTGCGACAAAGTTCGCCATCTGCAAGAATCTCGATAAATTCGATGTAGTGTTTATCTTCCATCGGATGAGCCACGCTGCCGACCTTAACTTTAACCCCGCCTGTAACTTTTTCAATTACCGGAACATGTTTCTCTTTGGAAGCGTCAACCGCACCGGCTTCAAGCTGAACCATAGGTTCATTACAACAAGTAAGATCATCAGCTCCAAGATCAAGAACTTCAACCATTGCGCCACAGAGTTCACATTTGTAAATCAGATTTTGTCCATCAGCCATGATTTCCTCCACTAGTCAGTTATTTTGCATAATTGAGTTATATTGCTTAATTCGTTAACCTAACAAACAAAACTAACTTTGTCAAGATAAAATGCACCATTCGGCTAACCCGTAAATTCAGACTCGAGGATAGCCTGCAACCGAAATAATCTTTTCCGCGAGCCGGTCACGAACGGAAATCGTATCAAATGGCGTCAGCCGGCTCATCATTGCTATCAGTTTCTTCTACATTGTCTTTAAAGAGTCAGTTTGATTTTGAAAATATCCTTGCCCAAAAATATCTGCCGGAGTATAAGCTTTGATGGCGTCGTAAAAAGTTCCGATATCCTGCGTTGCACCCCAAGGGCACTTCCTTCGGGCGTTGTCGGTTTCCCAGACTGCTGGCGCAACCACTGAGAACTGATGAGTTCATCAAGAATTATGAAAAAAATCTTTTTGCTGCTGTTAGTTCTAACCACCTTAAGCGGCTGCGGCAGTAAGGGCGGGATGGGAGGGGTGTTGACCTCTTCTGATGTGCTCATCGTCCAGCACCATCTGCGTCAACATTATCACTGCCTGGAGGAGTTTTGCCGGCGACTCTATCTTAAAAATCCCAGATATGAGCCTGACCTGAAAAAACGGGCTCAAAAACTTGACCTTATTTTCAAAAAGCGAAAAAGCCTCGGCACGCCCTATGATAACCAGGCGTCACACGATATTTTAACTGCGGCCTTTTCAACTGATCCCAAAGCCGACGACCGCATCGCCCTGCTGGCTCTGGGACTGCGTAAAAGTATTGACGAGGGCTATGGGCAGGACGGCCCCGACGAAGACACCATGATCACCAGCCTGCAAATCTCTCTGGATCGCTTGAAAAGGCTCTACAGTAATATCAGTCAGGTCAACTGGCGTTTGAAGGTCTACTGCGACGCCGATCAGAAACTCTATTTCCTGACCAATGAGATCGCCCCGGAAGGCCATCTCAACATGGGTTATGAAGTACTGATGACCAAAATCCTGACCCGCATCGAAGACGACATCTACATGCGTGGCGGCAACCCACCCAATGTCATCTTCAGAATGTCAACCATGTTTTTTTCACTATTTCTTTAGCCGGGTTTTGCTGCCCACTAACTAATCCATTGATTGAATCAAAATTTTTCGCGGTTTACTGCCTTCGGCCGGGCCGACTATACCTTCTCGTTCCATGGTCTCGATAATTCGCGCCGCCCGGTTATAGCCAATTCTGAATTTGCGTTGAATCATCGACGCCGAAGCCCCTTTTAGACGAGCCACAAAAGCTACGGCCTGATCGTAGAGTTCATCGTAACCTTCATCCTCTTCACCTTCAAGATCCGCCGCCGTGCGGGCCCCCTTTTTGGTTTTTCCCTTGGCCAGCGCGGCTTCATGCTTTTTAAGCATACCCTCCTGATATTCCGGAGCCCCCTGACCCCGCAGATAATCGGCCAGATCCTTGATCTCATCGTCGCTGATAAAGGCACCATGGAGACGAGTGAAATTAGAGCTGCCGGGGCTTAAAAGCAGCATATCGCCGTTACCGAGCAGGTGCTCGCCGCCGGAGGCATCGAGAATTGTTCGGGAATCGATCTTCGAAGAGACCCGAAAAGAGATCCGGGCCGGAAAATTAGCCTTGATAAGACCGGTTATAACATCAACCGAAGGCCGCTGGGTCGCTAAAATCAGGTGAATACCGGCCGCCCGCGCCATCTGCGCCAAACGGGTGATCGACTCTTCAACCTCCTTGGAGGCCACCATCATCAAGTCGGCCAGTTCATCAATAATAATGACAATATAGGGAAATTTTTCGAGCGGCGGTATCTGATCCCCACCGTTCTCGTCATCATCTAGAGTCTCCGGCTCCGGCATGGCGGCCTGGTTGCGCTGGGATAACTGTTTTTCCACATATCGGTTATAGGAGGCAACATTCCGGGTTCCGGAAAGCGACATCAAACTATAGCGTCGCTCCATCTCTTCAACGGCCCAACTCAAGGCCGCGGCGGCCCGTTTCGGATTGGTCACTACCGGCAGGAGAAGATGCGGAATATGGTCGTAAACCGAAAGCTCCAGACGCTTGGGATCAACCATGATAAACTTGACATGCTCCGGCGTCAGTTTAAAAAGAATACTGCAGATCAGACAGTTGATGCCGACACTTTTTCCCGAACCGGTTGAACCGGCAATCAGCAAATGGGGCATTTTGGCCAGATCGGCAACCATCGGCACACCGTCGATCTCTTTGCCGAGAGCCATCGGCAAAGCGCACTGAGTACGCTGAAAGGTCGAACTTAAAAGCAATTCTTTGAAATTGACATCTTCGCGTTCGAGATTAGGAATCTCGATACCGACCACCGCTTTGCCGGGAATCGGGGCCACGATACGCACCGACATGGCACTCATTGCCAAAGCCAGATCATCGGCCAGAGAGCTTATTTTACTTAATTTGACCCCGGCTGCCGGCTGAAACTCATACATCGTCACGACCGGGCCGGGATGAACTTCAACCACATGCCCCTCGACCCCGTAATCGCGCAGTTTATTCTCCAACTGCTGTGATTTCAGCCGCAGAGCATCGTTATCGGTACCCTTTTTGTGGCGTGGCGGCGGATCATCAAGCAGATCCAAACTTGGCAGGGTAATCCGGCCGCTCTCTCGTAAAAAAGGCAGGCTCCCCTGGTTCATCGGCGGCGTCTTCGGTTTTTCTGCATGGGCGCGGCCGATCTTTACTTTTTTAAGGCGTTTTTTAGCTTTCCCAGGAGAATTCGATTCACTCTCGACAGCCGCTTCAGACTTAAAACGCCAACCCAATCCCACCACAAGAGAGCCAAAATTCCGCAGCGCCTGCAACAAAAAACGACCGCCCTCCAGCAGGCCGGTAACCAGGAGAGCCGCAATCCGCAAAGGTGAAATATGGGTTGTAACAATCAAGGCGAGAGCAAAGAAAACGCTCATCAAAAGATAGGTGCCGATGGGATTGAAAAAAGTTACGAAAAATTTACCAACAATCAGGCCGACAACCCCGCCAGTGCAAAATTCGGTTCCCTGAATCAACCAGACCGGCAACAACAAATAACTCCAGACCGAAGTACATAAAATCAGCAACAGAGCCCCGCCGACACTGCTTAAAGGAGGATAGCACTTGCTGCTGACCAAACTGATAAAGGTGGCGACCAGATAGAGCGGCAGAATAAGAGCTCCGAAGCCAACCCCCTGTAAAAGAAGATCGGCGACCAAAGCCCCGATGCGGCCACCTAAATTGGCAATCTCCAGCTCTCCACCCATAGTGTGGTTCAAGGAGGGATCCCGAGGCGAATAGGAGAGCAGGGCCATAAGAAAAAAGATGGCAAATCCCAAAAACAGAATACCGATAATCTCGGTTTTCCACTCCTGGCGTTTAACTGTCAGTTTAGGTAAAGCCATCTTTTCCCTATAGTTCGATGATTACCGGTAAGATAATCGGCTTCTTATTCAAGGTAGTGCGAAAATATTTTTTTATGGCCCGGCGCAATACGGCCTTGACCTCAATCCAGTCGCTTCGTTCAGCCGCCGGGATCTGCAAAAGGGCCTCATCAACCACATTGCGGGCCTCGTCAAGAATAACCTCGTTTTCATCGGCAATCAAGCCTTTGGTCGTAATTTCCGGACCGTAAAAAATCTCTCCGGTACTCTCATTGATACCAACCACAATCATCACCATCCCGTTATGGGAGAGATGACGCCGATCATGCAGGGTCGCGAAATCGATCTCACCAACCCCTTTACCATCAATCAATATTTTACCGTGTTCAACCCGCCCCAGACGATGCAACCCGGATTCATCAAGCTCCACCAGTTCCCCGTCAGTCACGACCAGAGCTTTTTCTTCGGCCAGTCCCTCCTGCTCAACCGCCAGGCGGGCATGCAGATCAAGATGACGATACTCACCATGAATCGGGATAAAATGTCGCGGCTTAACCAGGTTGAGCAAAAGACCGAGCTCATCCCGATAAGCATGCCCCGAAACATGAGTAAAAGCGATCGGCCTATAAAGCACCCGAGCTCCCAACCGAGAGAGACGATTGAGTAGATTACTGATCGCCTTCTCATTACCGGGAATAAAACGGGAAGAAAAAATTACCGTATCACCGGAACCCACACTTATCCACTTGCTGTTATTGGAGGCCATCAACGAAAGTCCGGAGAAGGGTTCGCCCTGGCTGCCGGTCGTGATCACCAAAACCTCGTGGGGGGCTAAAGATTTGATCTCTTCAATATCGATCAAGGTGTCGGCCGGAATCTTTAAAAGGGCGATATCCTGAGCAATCTGGATATTGTTATGCAGGCTGCGACCCAAAATTGCAACTTTCCGGCCCCGCTCATGGGCGATCCGGATTATCTCTTGAATACGATTGAGATTGGATGAAAAAAGCGTGATAATAATCCGACCTGAAGATTCGGAAAAAAGCCCCGCAAAAGCTTTTTTAACCTCAGCTTCACTAACCGAATAACCGGCGCTCTCAACATTGGTACTATCGGCCAACAGCAGATCCACCCCTTCAGAACCAAGCTGGGCCAGACGATTTAAATCGGTCGGCACCCCATCAAGCGGAGTATAGTCGATCTTGAAATCACCTGAATGGACAACCACTCCAGCCGGTGTCGTGATCGCTAACGCAACTCCCTGCGGAATCGAGTGAACCACTGAAATAAATTCAATCAAAAAATTATTACTGGTAACCGTCTCACCGGCCTTGACCACATTAAGCTCACAATCATCAAGCAGTTCATGTTCTTCAAGCCGCCGACTGACCATGGCAATCGTCAATTCAGTCCCATAAACCGGAACTTTGAGCTTTCGCAAAATAAAGGGCAAGGCTCCGATATGGTCTTCATGACCATGGGTCAGAATAATACCCTTAATTCTCTCTTTTTCGGCCAGCAAAACACTGATATCAGGAATCACGATATCAACCCCAAGCATATAGGGCTCGGGAAACATCAAACCACAGTCAATAATGAAAATCTCATCATCATACTCCAGCGCCATCAGGTTCATGCCGATTTCACCGAGACCACCCAAAGGGAGCAGACGCAATCCTTCCGGATTACCGTCAGGGGTAAACTCTGATAAAATCTGATCGGTCAACATTTATGACTCCCCTTTTTGCATTTGCTGTAGTAGAAAAGCTTCAACAAAGGTATCCAGGCCGCCATCCAAAACATGGTTGACATTACCGGTTTCACACTCGGTACGATGGTCTTTGATGAGCTGATAAGGATGCAGGATATAAGAACGAATCTGGCTGCCCCAGCCAATCTCCATCTTCGCACTCTCGACCTTATCCTGGACCTGGCGACGCTCTTCCAGCTCTTTTTCGTACAAGCGGGCTTTAAGAATTTTCATCGCGTAAGCGCGATTTTTGTGTTGAGACCGCTCATTCTGACACTGTACCACAATACCACTGGGATGATGGGTTATG
>DAOVTG010000242.1 GCA_030633185.1 Deltaproteobacteria bacterium | reverse complement strand
AAAGTCCGATCTACTGCGCTGTTGTGGTTTTTCAGGCACTCGACATACTACATGTATGGTCTCGCGCCTGAAAAACCACAACATCTTGTATATCGAAATTTTTACTTAGCCATCCCGTGACTTTTTACGAGGGCATCAAAGATGCACAACCCTTATGAAATACTTAAGCTTGTTCCAGATTGCGATGACCAACAGGCGCGCCGCGCCTATCTTGACAAAATCAAAGAGTTTCCGCCGGAACATTTCCCGGAACATTTTCGCGAGATAAACGAAGCTTACGAACTTGTCAAAACCGAAAAGAAGCGCTTCGACTACCTTTTACTGGACAAAGATCCGGGCGCGGCCAGCCCAATCGACACCCTGCGCCAGCCCCAAACGCTGGCCGGGCTTCGCCAACCTCCATCATTAGCCGCCATGCGGGAGTATATGAAACTATGCATGAAAGACCGTTAACCCCATTCGAGATATGCGATAAAACCTCTGAAACCTCTGAAATCAACGATTTCTTCGCAAAACATGCTTCTGAACCGACTCAAGATCAATTGCGAAAACGCCGGATTGAAGAAAATTTTCGCACCTGGCTGAACCGGCTACCGGAAACGGAAGCGGAAACCGCGAAAAGTAATAGCGAGTCGGCAATTGAAAGTGAAACTACCGACCTCTACTCTTTCTACCGCGAACTTTGTGCTCTGCGCCATGAATTTCGCAAAAGTTTCCATCGCAATCACGATTCAACCACCCGTTTCGCAGACACATTGGCAGATTTTTCCGGGCTTATGCAACAGATCAATCGACGCCTCGACCAACAAGATAGCGCGCGCAATCTGACCGAAATACAAGACAAACGTCGGTTTTTTCTCCCGCTGGTCGAGATCTACGAACGTTTTTTACGCCTGCAAGAACACCTTGAGCAAAAGCTCCCCAAAAGAGCCTTCTGGCAGCAGCGCCGACAGTTACACGAGTTAGAAGAGCAACAAAACCGACTCTCCCAAGGCCTTGAAATTCTCGAAAAACATTTTTTGGCCCTCCTCGAAAAAGAGGGCGTCAGCCGCCTGGTTTGCCGGGGAGAGAAGTTTAACCCAACCACCATGACCGCAATTGAGGTTGTTAATAGCCCCGAAATTGACGCCGATGAGGTTGTTCAAGAACTATCCGCAGGCTACAGTTTCCATGGGCAAACTTTAAAATTAGCGGAAGTTATCGTCAACCGGGGCTGCACTTTATAAAAAGTAAAAGGAATCAAAAGGAATTAAAAGATGAAAAATATTATCGGTATTGACTTAGGCACTACCAACTCCGAGGTAGCACTGATCGTCGACAATCAACCCCGGATCATCCCTGTAAATGGAGAGCAATTTATGCCCTCCTGTGTCGGCCTTGACGATCAAGGTGAGCTCCTGGTCGGCCAGAGCGCCAAAAATCAGATGGCGTTGCGTCCCGAATCAACAATTCTCTCAATCAAACGACTTATGGGAGAAAAAACTGCCGTTTTAATGGGCGGCCGCCAATTCAGCCCGGAGGAGATCTCGGCTTTAATCTTGCGGGAATTAAAAAAAGCGGCCGAAGAATTTCTTGGTCAGAAGATTGATGAAACCGTGATCACCGTCCCCGCCTATTTTGATGATCATCAGCGAAATGCCACTAAACTGGCCGGTGAGCTCGCCGGTTTAACGGTCAAGCGGATTATCAATGAACCGACGGCGGCGGCCTTAGCTTACGATGTCACCCATCAAGAAAACCAGACAATTTTAGTTTATGACCTTGGCGGCGGCACCTTTGATGTCTCCCTGGTCGTAATCGAAGATGATATTGTTGAAGTTAAAGCCAGCCACGGCGACACCCATCTCGGGGGCGATGATTTTGACGATCTCCTGATTAACCACGTAGCCGACCATTTTCAAGAGCTGCACAATGTTGATCTCCGCAAAAACAGCCGCACCAGAAATCGTTTATGGCAAGCCCTTGAAAAAGCTAAAATTGAACTTTCCAGCCAGCCCTTCACGACCGTCAGAGAAGAGTATATTGACGACAAACATCACCTTGAAATTGAGATCTCGCGCCACGATTACGAGGCCATGATCTATCCGTTGCTCAATAAAACCATCGACTGCATCCACGCCTGCCTGCGTGATGCCGCCCTTTTGCCCGGAGCTCTGAACCGGATCATGCTGGTCGGCGGCAGTTCACGCACCCCCTTAATCAGAACGATGCTCGAAGAGACTTTCGGGGCTCCGGTACACCATGAGATCGATCCGAATCTGATTGTTGCCATGGGGGCCGCAATCCAGGGCGGGATAATCAGCGGTCACAAAAGCGACGCCATTTTAGTCGACATTACCCCCTACACCTTCGGCACCAGCGCCGCCAGCAACACTCAAGGGTCATTACAGATCGGCCTGTTTGTCCCGATCATAAAACGTAACACCCCGTTACCGACCCAAAAAAGTGAGGTCTTTCATACTATGTATGACAACCAGGAAGCGGTCAGTGTCGAAATCTATCAAGGCGAAGATCCGCATGTGGAAAATAATATCCCGGTGGGCAATTTTCTGATCGAGGGACTCAGTCAGGTGCCTCCGGGAAGCCCGATAACGCTCAATCTAAAACTTGATTTAAACGGTATTCTTGAAGTCACTGCGGCGGAGAAATGCAGCAACCTTTCGAAAACCGTCCGCATGGAGACCAGTAATGCAGGACAAAATTTTGATGCCCTTAACTCTCTGGGAAAATTAGCCGGTTTTTTTGATGAACAGGGGCAGGAGCCGGGCGTTGAAGGTTTACAGCCAGGAAAAAATCCAGCCGAGACAGAGCCCGGAACTGATGCGGATAAAGCCATAATCGGCAACGCCCGTGATCTTAGACGAAGAGCCGAAAAACTAATCCCGCAGGTTGATAAAGATGACTCTCTGGAGATCAAGAATTTACTCGAAACCAGCCGAGAAGCACTCAGCAACAGAGATTGGCCAAAACTTGAGCAGACCTGCGAATCCCTTTCCGACCTGCTCTTTTATCTCGAAGACTGATGGCGTTGTAAAAAGTTCCGATATCCTGCGTTGATGTGGTTTGCCAGACACTCGACATACTATTTGTATAGTCTCGAGCCTGGCAAACCACATCAACTTGTCTATCGAAAATTTTCCTTAGCCATCCCGTAATTCTTTAAAAATACATCACAATTAAAAGCAGGCGTTGTAAAAATCCAAGGAGAACCAGACCGTGTGGGAGATATCATGTCCGGCCTGCAGGAAACTACAATCTGAAACCAGCTTAGCAACTCTGAGTCAATGTAGTCGCTGCCAATGCGAACTCGACAGTCTGCGAGATATCACCAACGCTGCCGCCGGAGCTTACGTCACAAGCCAACAACTATTGGTCACCGGTGACGGCCCCGGCGCCCTGGAACAAGCCCGCATCTCCTGGGAGCTGCGCCGGCAGCCGGAAACTGCACAACTCGCATTTCTGGCGGCTCTTTTAAGCGCAGACTATGAAAATGCTGATCACTGGTATAAAGTGGCTGAAAAGATTAGCTGAAAAGATTGACAAACGTTCAACCGAGGGTTAGAACTAAAGGCGATTTTTGCCTGCAACCCAATTATCCGAAGTCCTTAACCGTTGATGGCGTCGTAAAAAGTCCGATCTACTGCGCTGTTGTGGTTTTTCAGGCACTCGACATACTACATGTATGGTCTCGCGCCTGAAAAACCACAACATCTTGTATATCGAAATTTTTACTTAGCCATCCCGTGACTTTTT
>DAOVTG010000039.1 GCA_030633185.1 Deltaproteobacteria bacterium | reverse complement strand
GAAGCCATACGACCCTTATCCCGAAAAGCCAAAAGAAATTGATCCCGGCGGAGATGGCTGATAATCCGGGCCGGAATACCGCCCGCCAGATAAAGTCCTCCGGTGGCCATACCGGTAACCGCAAGATCACCGGCCACACTCCCGAGTAGAGAGACGAAGGTATTAAGCGCCTGCACGGCCGGGTTTTCACCTTTTTCAGCGGCCATGACAACGCCAGCGGCGGTCATCATTTCCGAATCGGATAATTGCGAACTGGTTGCAGCCGCAGTCCGGGTTACCGCCCTCTGCCTGAACCAGTCATAGATATTGAGCAGGCCGGGGCCGGAGAGTAGACGCTCACGGCTGACCCGGCCAAAACGGAGTTTAAGATAACGCCACAACTCAACCTCATCTTCATTTCGAGGGGCAAAATCGGCATGGCCGCCCTCGGAAACAAGAATCTGAGGTTTTTCCGCATCGACCAGAAAGGCCATCCCCAGACCGGTACCCGGGGCCAAAATCGCAACGGTCGAACCAACTCCTCTCGCAAAACTTCCCGGCTGCAAAACCACTAACTCATTTTCCAAAAGCAACGGAATGGCAGCGGCTGTCGCAAAGAGATCATTAACCAGCAACAGGCAAGGACATTCAAACTCTTTCTGCAACTCCTTTTCAGCCAGTTTCAAACCAAGATTAGTGGCCTCGACATAACCGTTATGAACCGGTCCGGCCACTCCGAAACAGATTGCCAAAAGATTTTTCTGCGCCCCTTCTTTAAGCAGAAACTCTTTGACCCGGCCAACCAACTCCGCCTCACCACAACTCGAAAAATTACAAAAAGAGAGTCGCTTCAAGCCTTTTGAACCCGGTAAAAAAAGGCCGAGATTGGTTTTCGTCGCCCCGATATCGCCAGCCAGAACCAACTTATTCATGGTCAGGCAGAGACTGCAGAACTTTATTGATATTTGCGGTTGGTAATTCCAGGGCCAGAATCCGGCGTCCGGCCTTAAGCAGGGCCTGATAATCGCCCTGGGCCTGGGCCGCAATCAAGGTGGCAAAGCTGTAATCACTACCCGGCAGCGGCAGATCCCATCCTGAAGCACAGCTGATTTGCAGAAAGAGGCCGTGATTTCCATCACCCTTATGGAGCTGGCCGGTAGAGTGCAGAAAACGGGGGCCATAACCAATCATCACCGGCACTCGGCAAGCGTGTTGCAAGTTTTTTTGTACTCTTTGCAGGGCCATATCAAGCGACCGGGTTTGGGGTAGGTAGACAAGTAGAGCGATATAATCACCGGGCACAGCCTCTTCAATAAAAGTTTTAAGCCCGGTTTTAAGATCGTTTATTCCCTTGAAATGTTGGCTGCCGCTGATTTTTATATCTACATCATCTACCAACCTCTCTAACTTCGGCAAAGCTCCGCTCTCCTGCCATGAGAGCATCGCCTGACGGGCCCCGATTTTAGCCGCTTCAACGTCAGGCTGATCAAAAGGATTGATCCCTAAAACCGCCCCGGCTGCGGCGGTGGCCAGCTCAAAACGCCAAATCTCCTGGGCTAAATCCGCCATTTCTCCAATAGTAATCAGAGCCGACGGTTCGGCTAGCGCCTGAATCCGGGCCCGGGCTGAATCAAGCGCTGAATTTTCGTCATCTCGGAGCCGCAGGAAAAGATAAAAGCGGTCTTTTGCCGGTTCTTTATGCTTATCGAGAAAAGGCAGCACATCATCCTCATCAACAATGACCGGCACCAGGCCACAGCCCTTTTTCCCAGTACTTTCAGCTATCAATTGTTCAAGCCAGACGGCAAAGGGCTGTAAACGCGGTGATAAAACAAGCGTTAATTTATCGCGGCCGACCCGCTCCATCTCACCAAGGAAGGCTCCCAGTTGCAGAGCCGGATTATCCGCAACCCTGACCCCTGGAGCACAGGCCGCCATCATCGCCCGGGCTCTAAGCAAAAGATCCCTGACCGACAGACCCAACAGAGCAGCTGGCAAAAGACCAAACCAGGTCAGGGCCGAATAGCGTCCACCAACCTCAGACGGTGAGGAAAAGGTCTTGCGAAAACCTCTCTCTAAAGCCAGGGTCTCGAGTTTTGAACCGGGATCGGTGATCGCTATGAAATTTTGACCGGGATTTTCTTTCAGAAGGCTTAATTGATGGTAAAAATAGTTAAAGAAAGAGAAGGTTTCAAGGGTGCCGCCCGATTTGCTCGAAACCAGAAAGAGGGTGGTCTCAAGATCTCCGGTTTCAGCGATACGGGCAACCGCTGCAGGATGGGTACTGTCTAAGATAGTGACCGGCAAAAAGTCTTCACTCTCCCCAAATATTTTATCCCAGACCTCGGCAATCAGGCTGCTGCCGCCCATCCCCAAAACGACGACCCGGGTAAAATCTAAAGCTATCACCTCCGCCACAAATTCGTCGAGTTCCGCTACCGCAGTACTCATAATCTCAGGCAGTTCAAGCCAGCCCAGGCGATTACTTAATTCAGGAGTGCTCTCGGCCAGCTGCGGATCTTTTAACCAAACCGTGCCGTCGCGCTGCCAGATGCGGGCACCAAGATTATCTTTATCCCATTGGCACAGGCGCTCTGTCAGGGCTGGCTCCCCTGATTCTGCCTGAATTTCCAGACTGTTTAAAATAATCCTGGACATAATTACACCTCTTTACTTAGAACATAAGGCTGATGCATTCGTAAAAAGTCTCATAACCGTCATACCGGCGAACGCCGGTATCCAGAAGTTATTGAATTAACTGGATTCCGGCTTTCGCCGGAATGACGATTTAAGGACTTTGTGGACTTTTTACGACGCCATCAAGGCTACGGCCCGGCGGACGATCTCTTCCTGGGTGATTTTGAATTGTTGAAAGAGTTCTGAAGCCGGGGCTGAGGCCCCAAAATGGTCAATCGCGATGACTTCACCCCGATCCCCCAGATAACGATGCCAACCCATCGATGAACCCGCCTCAATCGCCAGGCGGAGACCAGCCGGGGGCAAGACTTTATCTTTGTAGGCTTTGGACTGTCCGGCAAAAAGTTCCCAGCTCGGCATACTGACAACCCGAGCCAAAATCCCTTTTTGTTTAAGTTCCAAGGCGGCCGCAAGGGCAAGGGCAAGTTCTGAACCTGTGGCGATCAGGGTGATGTCGGCTTTTTTAGTCCCATCTTTACTCACCACATAGGCACCTCGAGGCAATCCCGACGCCGCTTTTTCAACCATCAGCTCCAGGGTCGGCAGGTTCTGCCTGGTCAAAATCAGGGCCGTGGGGCCATCCTGGCGACGTAAAGCTTCTCTCCAGGCAGCCACGGTTTCATTGGCGTCGGCGGGCCGGATTACGTTTAAGTTGGGAATCACCCGTAAACTCGCAAGATGCTCTATCGGTTGATGGGTCGGGCCATCCTCACCAAGACCGATACTATCATGGGTAAAGACATAGACAACCGACAGACCCATCATCGCAGCCAGGCGAATTGCCGGTTTCATGTAGTCGCAAAAGACCAGAAAAGTGCCGCCGAAAACGCGCAGGCCCCGATGCAGGGCGAGACCGTTAAGAATGGCTCCCATGGCGTGTTCGCGAACCCCGAAACGGATATTGCGACCGGCAAAATCGGGTGCGGCAAAATCTGCGGCCTCGTTAATCAGGGTTTTGTTGGAGGGGCCAAGATCTGCTGAACCGCCCATTAATTCCGGCAAAACTCCAGCTAACGCATTTATCATTTTACCGGAAACCGCCCGGGTTGCCAGGCCTTTCTCGTCAGCCGGAAAAGTAGGCAGCGTTTGTTCCCAATCCTCCGGCAAAAGACCGGCCTGACGGCGCTCCCATTCGGCCATCAATTCGGGAAATTTTTCTTTGTAGGCGGCCATCATACTCTGCCACTCTACTTCCGCTTGGGCCCCGTCCTCTTTTACCCGACGATAGCTCGCATAAACCTCATCCTCAACCAGAAAGCTCGTCTCGGTCGGCCAACCGAGGTTCTTTTTAGTATTGATAATCTCTTCAGGCCCCAAAGGTTCGCCATGTGCTGAAGCGGTATCCTGTTTGGCCGGGCTGCCGAAACCTATATGAGTGCGAACCGCAATCAAGCTGGGATGTTCAAGATCTTCACGCGCCGCCGCCAGAGCTAAGGCGATAGCGACACAATCATTACCGTCGGAGACCTCAATCACCTGCCAGCCATAGGCGCGAAAACGGGCGGCAGGATCTTCGGTAAAAGTGATTTTGGTATCACCTTCGATCGAGATATGATTGTCGTCATAAAAGTAGATAAGTTTTCCCAGCTTGAGGTTCCCGGCCAGCGATGCGGCTTCATGCGAGAGCCCCTCCATCAAATCACCGTCACCGACAATCCCGTAAGTAAAATGGTCGACAATTGGAAATTTGGGCTGGTTAAAAGCTGCCGCCAGACTTCTTTCGGCCATCGCCATACCGACACCTGTGGCCATGCCCTGACCTAAGGGACCGGTTGTGGTTTCGACCCCCGGGGTATGACGATATTCGGGATGACCCGGAGTCAGGCTGCCCGATTGGCGAAAGTTTTTCAGATCATTAATAGTTAAAGGATAACCACTGAGATGAAGCAGGGCATAGAGCAAGGCCGAACCATGACCGGCTGAAAGGACAAAACGATCACGGTCAGACCATTCGGGATTGGCGGGATTGTGCTTTAGAAAACGACTCCAGAGAACATGGGCCATGGCAGCCGCCCCCATCGGCATCCCAGGATGCCCGGAATTGGCCTTTTCAACCATATCAACTGCCAGAAAGCGAATCGTATTAATACATTTTTCTTCCAGATTTACAGACATTTTCTATCCAACCTCCCATTTGATGGCGTCGTAAAATTATTACTTGGAGCCTTATATCAGTTTAGAATTGCTAAATCAATCAGCGAATAGGCGATTTCTCCTCATTCATGATTCCGTTATCCACCTCTTCCCAGCCGGTAATCATCGATTGGGTATAAGAAAACAGGGTGCCGCCGGTGGTCGACATGTAGATATGAACCGCCAGAAAAAGGAGCACGGCAAAGGCCATGGCCGTATGCAGAAAAGCGACCCCATCAAGCCGTGCCGCCCAACCCCAGTTAAGCCAGTCATTATAGTAGTAATAGAGCAGGCCTGACCCTAACTGCAGCGGCATCAGAACCACCTTCAAAAAGAGATACGAGAGGGCCTGCAGAGGGTTGAGTTTGCACTCTTCGCTTTTATGGAAGGGATGATGCTCACCACGCATGATACCGACAAGATAATAGGCGATAATCTTTTGTATATTCTCAAAGCTGGGCCGGTAGTGACGCCACTGACCGGTGGTCAGGTGCCAGAAAATGGCAAACGCCGTGAGCACCAGGAGAGTCATCCCGGCCAGATTATGCCAGCTACAGGCGTTGGCATAGCCGAAAATCTTGCAACTGCCATGCACTTCAAAACCGGTAACCAGTAAAAAGATAATCAAAAAAGCCTGAAACCAGTGCCAGAAACGTTCGAATCGAGTATAGAGATTAAGTCTTACTTTCATGATTGGCCTCCCTTCTTCCGACCGGAACTGATAAAACGCAATCCGCCATGCAGCAAGAGACCCAACAAAGTCAGCCCCAGAGCCATCCAGGCCAGGCGATCCAACCAGGGCCAACGATCACGCCCCGGCAAATAAAAGCCATCCAGGTTTGCCAAACGTCCATTACGACTATGACACGCTTCACAGGAAAGAGCTTGCTCTTTAGGCGCGACCATATGGGTTATCGGCCAGTACATATCACTTTCGATAAAATCAACCTTGCCGCTGAACGGCAGACCCGCTTCCCGCATACCGACTGCGGCCGCCTTTTGCCAATCATACTCTCCCCAATAGGCTCCGGTACCTTTTTTACCCGCAAGATAAGGAATCACCAGGGTGCGGTTTTCCGGGTCATAAGGCTGTTTGCCGCGCATAATTTTAAAGGGAAAGATCCGGGCCTTGGGATCTTCATAATCACCTTTCAGGGAATTGATCTCAATTTTCTCGATACCTTGCGGAATTTTGTCACTCGCTCGAAAATAACTCATTGAGCCATTGTACCAGCCATATTCAGGTTCCACATCCAGAGCCCAACCCATATCCCCCTTCTTACTGTGAAAGAGCAGGTTGCCGTACTCATCTTTTTTAACAATAGCCTTACCGGTTTCGTCAAATTTACCCGCTGTACTCCAGTCCCACCACATCTTGGTAAAAACCCCGCCCCGCGCATAACTCGGGATATGACAGGTCTGGCAGGCGACCTTGTCGGTATGGTGATTTAAGAGCTCTGCCTTTTTATGCGGCGACCGGCTGTGACAGGATTCGCAGGCCAGACGTTCTCCATCATCTTTGGGCAAAGCCAGTTGATGTTTATTGGGTGCTGGCTGCGAGTAACAGCGTCCGGAAATCTGATGGGCCTTGGTAACATGACAAGAGGTACAGGAGTAATTTAGGCCCTTCACATCCATATGGACATCAAGACTTTTGCTCGCTTTAATCAGTGACGAATCGAGATCACCGTGTTTGACGCCATCGCCGCCGCCACCATAAAAATGGCAGCTTCCACAAGTCGCCCGGCTTGTCGCCCCAACCTTAAGCGCAACTTGGCGTAGATCGACCGGCTTAAAAACCTTAGTGCCAAACTTTTTCTCCTCATACGCCGGATGCCCGCAAGCGCTCGGAAATTTGCGATAGGTTCCGGTAGTATCGTGACAAATGAGGCAATCGACATTTTCTTTGGAAGTAAAATCAAAATTTTTATCTTTCCAATTATAACCGGCATGACAGCTGGTGCACCTGCACCAGTTCGATTGTGGCGATATTCAGAAATTGTTGACGACATGGGCCTTACCCAGGCCCTTTTCATCTCCTTTATTACACTCCCAAGTCCAATGGATGGATTTGTGAATCTGGCCAGCGGCCTGATTGTGACATTTCAAACAGGCCTTGGTAACCTCAGGCCCCGAAGCAAACGGCTTATCAAGTTCGGCAAAACGGCTGTGATCAGCGGTCGATAAGAGCCCACTCGCAACCTCATTCACCTCTTTTTCCAAAGCCGCCTGCGCCTCGCGGCCCAAAGCTCCCAACAACAGCAAGAAACAACCCAGCCCGAAAATAAAATATCTCTTGAACATCAGACAACCTCTCCTTTTTTCCGTAACTCTTCAATTAAGCCTTCACGCACCTTCACGATCCCTTCAATAAATTTCTGATTAGCTACCCGATAGTAAACGGTTTTTCCCTGCCGCCGAAAACTCACCGCGCCCTGATTACGCATCAACCGTAAATGCTGCGACATATTGGCCATAGAAACCTTAAGCTGCTCCGCCAGGGCACCCACCGACTTCTCACCAGAACCCAACATATCCATTATCTGCAGGCGCACAGGCGAGGAAAAAATGGTACAGAAAGCGGCATGCAGAGCGACCAGATCGCTGCTCACACCATCAGATTCCCGTAATTCCACCTCTTTTACAACAATCTTCATGTCGTCCCTCGCTTGCAAAAAACCATTCATCGATAAAACTGTCTATTCATATTTTAATACTTAAAGAATCATGCAACTATACAGGAGAAGAAAAAGACCGTCAAGTTATTTTCAAGCGGTCTTAAAAAATCATCCACACCTCACGCCACCACATAACCCGCAATCACCAGATCATGATTACCTTACTCCTTGCAACTCCCGGAACTTGCGGGTTCTCCTTTATCATTAAACGCCTTGCGTGAAGATTTACAAATCGCCCACAAGACCGTCAGCCATTGGCTCAATATTTTACCTCTTCAAAGAGAGTTAGGAACTGGAAATTAATCCGGCATTCTATCATGTCCCCGGTTTTTTTAATAACTATCCGTCTTGATGACGATACCATAAAATACTTTAAAGGACTTGCCATAGAAACCGGTTTACCCTAGCAAAATCTTATCAATCTATACTTGAGATTGTGCCGACCAACATCGAAAATTATGATCCAACGCCGCTTCCGCTATGATTCTTCTGATATCGGAAAATGCAAAACTAGCTCGACCTAGGAGGCTGTCCGAGAATAGGATTTTTTTCTCAGATCAAGGCATTTTTTTCAAATAAAGCATACCCCAAGGGCACTTCCTACGGGCGCAGCATACACCTAGTATTCCGAGCATTATTTTCAAAAAATAACGCCGAGTTGGGGAAAAAAGACGTTCTCGGACAGCCTCCTAGGATTTTATGTTTACGATTGGGAGCACATTGCAAACGATCAGCATACACCCATGTCAGCGTAGTGGCCATTATGCAGAAATTAATTAGAACCGTGCTCCCGCAACCCAAAAATAACTGCAAGGCCCGCAAATAGGTGTTCTGTAAGGCACTAATGCATTAATTCGACCTGAAAACGGCGGCAAATTATTGGTAGATTGAACTTCCGTCAGCCGTTTTATAGCTACTATCCCTTTATCTCTGTTTCGAAGGATGGATAAATTCGGCCAATTGCGCCAGGCCGTCGACGATCCGCGGTGCGGGCCGATCGACCATATCGGAATCAATAACATAGATCTGCCCCTGACGAACAGCCGGAATCGAACGCCAACGCTGCCAACTTTGCCGAAAACGCTGGTAGTTGGTATTGGGTGACATTGAAGATATAATTATAACCTCGGGAGCATCAACGATAACCCGTTCAATTGAGTAACGGGGATAACGCACCGGGTTATCAACGGTAACCAAGATACCACCGGCCCGGCGGATGAGGTCAGCCGCAAAAGTTTGCTGGTTGACCGAAACAATCGGATCAATTCCGACCTGGTAAAAGACCCGCTTACGGGGGAACCGAGCCACCCGGCGCTCGACCGCAGCCACCTTCTTTTTCATCTCGATAATGACTTTTTGGGCTTGCGGCAGGGTTCCGGTAATCTCGCCAAGATTACTAATTGAACGATAGATAGTATTGAGATCGACCGGCCGGATCCGATAGACGGGAATCGAAAAATTTTTGAGCGCAGCATTGGTTTTCTCATCCTGACGCTCACTGCCGACAATTACCAGATCCGGCTCCAGAGCCAGAATTTTTTCCAAACTGGGATTTATAAACGTGCCGACCCGAGGTTTTTTCCGTGCAGCTTTTGGATAAGTCGCGAAATCGGTAACCCCGACAATCCGCTGATCAAGCCCCAAAGCAAAAAGAATCTCAGCCAGACTCGGAGTCAACGGCAAAATCCGCTGAACTCGATCCGGAATCTCGACCGTAGTGCCGCTTTCATCAACAACCGTCAAGGCTGAAGCAACAACCGGCAGTAGGAAGAAAAATATCAGTGAAAATAGAAAACGCCGCATAACAGATCTCATAAGCATAAGGAAAATGTAAAAAATAGTGACTGTTCAAGTGCAAGTGTCCACCATAAAGCTATAGCAAATTCGGTCATTACAAGTCGTGTGATGGCTAAGTAAAAATTTCGATAGACAAGCGGTTGTGGATTTTCAGACGCGAGACCATACATGTAAGTATGTCGAGTGTCCGGAAATCCTTCAACCGCGCAGGATATCGGAACTTTTTACGACGCCATCAGGTGGACGATTGAAAGGCCGGCACAATACTGGCCCGGAAAAACTGCGTGCAGGCGACCGAGCAGGGAGCGCACCTGCAGAGGCCCTTCATGACCCGGCGTGCCGCTCTCCTTGATTCGGGCACAGGTATAATCCAAGGCCAGAAACTCCCGTTCATTCTTACATAAAGAGACCAGATGAACAATGCCTAAACGTTTTTGGGCCCGTGGCACCACCCGGTCGACCATGGCCGCCAGATCAGAGGCTTGAAAAAATTCACTGTCAAGCTCGGCCAGTAGTTGTTCCAGCTCTTCTCGCCCGGTCGCCGGAGTAAATCGTTTTTGCAAAAGCCGATACTCTTTTTTGCCGATCACCAAAGCAACAACCCCGGCCGACGGCAGATCCTGACAACCAGCACTATCAAGCTGAAGAAAAAAGACAATCTGGTTCCAGATCTTTGAGTTATCAACCGCAAAAATCCTCAGTTCACGTCCGGTCGGCGGCCGCGTAACAACCTCCACCCGGATATCCTGCCCCCAGAAGACTGAAGCATAAGCCGCAAGCCGGGCTTGTCCCGCCGTCACTTGTCGGCTCACAAGCGCCTCTTCCGGCATGGTAATCTCAAGTAAAACCCCACCTTTTAGTTCAACCCCAAGCAGATAATCGAGGGATTTCCCCAAAAAAGGATCACGATAGTTGACGTAACCTAAGAATCCACCGACTGAAGCCATCAGAATTCAATCCCCCGCTGGGCCTTGATCCCCTTCTGGTAAGGATGCTTAATCTCGCGCATTTCAGTAACCAGATCAGCGGCCTCAATAAGTTCGGCCGGAGCATCGCGACCAGTCAAAATGACATGCACTCGAGCCGGTTTTTTGGCCAGGGTTTCAAGCACCATACTGACCGGCAGAAGACCGTAGCTCAAAGCATAATTAACTTCGTCGCAGACAACCAGATCATACTCATCACTTAAAATTTTCTCAGCACAGCGAGCCCAGGTTGTCTCCGCCAAGGCACAATCTTCAGAAGCCGGTTCACCATCACCCAACTTCAAGAAACCATGTCCCATCGGCTCAAGCGAGAAATTTTCAAATTTCTCGGCCGCATTCAACTCGCCATAGCGCCAGCCACCCTTGATAAACTGAACCATAACGACCTTAAAACCCTGTCCCAAAGCCCGAAAAACCGTGCCCAAGGCGGCCGTGGTTTTTCCTTTCCCGTTACCGGTATTGATAATAATCAAACCGTGACGTTTATCTTTACTTTCCTGCGACATAAAAGAGACTCCTGTAAACCCGGCGGGTCAGGTAACAAACATATCGAATTGAACATCTAATCCTGCAACTCAATTGAAACCTTAATCTACGTAAGCTTTAAAAAAAATTCAACCGAAAAATTACCCAAAAGCCTACCCGAGCCCTCAGAAGAAAACATATTTCGCAATTTCAACTACATCATTAGGGTGCAAATTGGTCAAAACATCCTTGTCTTTTAGCTAGATATGTATATAGTGAACATATCTCTGACTTCACTATTTCTGGGGCAATCGTAACCTGGAGGAAATCGATGAACAGATTGATATGGTCGACATCTTCAGGAAACCGGAGTTTATTGCAAATGTCGTTGATGGTGTTCTAGCCAGAGACGATGTCAAGTGCGTCTGGATCCAACTCAACCTGGTCAACAATGAAGCGGCCCAAAAAGCTGTGGACGCCGGGATTACCGTAGTACAAGACCTCTGCACCAAAATTGAACATCAGAGGATGTTTCCTTTTGGTTAACATTTTCATACAATGAGGAAAACCATCATGGATTATCAGGAAATTTCATTTACAAGTAAAGGCTCAGTTGGCTACCTAATGCTCAATAACGCCGGAAGAGTCAACGCTCTTTCGGTACAAATGATCAAGGAGATGATCTCGCTGCTGACTGAAATCGCCGACGATGAGACGCTCAAGGTGATTGTTTTAAAGGCTGCCGGCCGCCATTTTTGCGCTGGCCACTATCTGGCCGAAATGGTTGATGCCGGAGTTAAAGAGTACAAATTCATATTTGATCAGTGTACGAAGATGATGATGTTGATCCATGAAATACCTCAAATCGTCATCGCCCAGGTTCAGGGCATCGCCACGGCTGCAGGCTGCCAACTGGCAGCCTGGTGCGATCTGGTAGTGGCCGAGGAAGGAGCCCGGTTCTCAACCCCCGGAGTAAAAATCGGCCTCTTCTGTACCACCCCGATGGTCGCCATCACCCGGGCTATCGGCCGCAAAGCGGCGATGGAGATGCTGGTTACGGGTCGAGAATTTCCGGCTGCCGAGGCTAAAGAGATAGGCCTCATCAATCGGGTGGTGCCACTTGAAGAACTTGACCAAACCTCCGCAGAACTGGCCGAACAGATCGCCGAAGCCAGCGGTTTTGCCTTGGCCGTCGGCAAACAGGGGCTCTACGCCCAGGCCGATATGAGCGATGCTCAAGCCTTTCACTACGCCAAACACACGATTGTTATGAATAATCTATCAGAAGATGCCCAAAATGGCATCAAAGCTTTTCTGGAAAAGAGAAAACCGGAATGGAAGAACCGTTAGGAAAATTTCCGCCACCAGAGATCACAGCGTTTAGTCAATTCATTCAAAGAGCTTTCCACTTTGAGGCGCAACTCCTCCAGCTCTTTATCAGAGCTTTGCGAAGGAACCATAAAGGACTCTCCAAAGATAACGACCAGCGGTGAAAAAGGATAGGGAAACATAAAACTATCCCAGGAGGCAAAGAGCTTATGGCGTTTGGCGCTATAAGCAAAGGGCAATATCGGTACTCCTGTCGCCTGGGCAATCTTTAAAGTACCTAACTTCAGTCTCCGGGCTGGCCCCTTGGGACCGTCACCGAGCATACCGGCACAAATTGAAGGTTGGTTGCACATCGCCTCAATAAGCTGAAACATGGCCGTTGCACCACCGCGACTGGAACTGCCGCGAACTGTGCCAAAACCGAGACGATGAACTGCACCGGCCGCCAGATCACCATCCTTACTGCGGCTAATCATAATAGTTATCGGCCGTCGATGGCGTATAAAATAGAGATTGAACAGACGTTGGTGCCAGGTCACATAGACACATCCCAGCCCGGTTGCCGCCCGCTCGACTTCAACATCACCGTTGACAACCGTAATCGCCGAGCAGGATTTTCCCCACCAGAGAATCAATCCGGCGGCCACTCTCGGCAAAAGACGCAGAATTTTATTTTTCAGCCAGCGGCTGAGAGGTGAATGGGACGACATCAGAACTACTGGGTATGCCTAGTCAGAACCTGAATAAGGTGAGCGGCCACCGGCGGTACCTTGCTGATACGAGAACCGGCAAAAACTTCACCGGCCGTCAGACCGCTGAGGCCATAAAACTTATCAGTTGCTTCATAATCGATCTGGAGTCCGGATCCGGCCAGCGAGACCCCGGCAAAAAGCCCTCGCGAGCGGGAGTATGTATAGACTTCGGCCTCTAACCTGATATCGGTTCCGGCCGACATACTGCGGCCCACCGGCCCGGCGGCGGCGGCGGCATCAGCCCCTAAAGTAATTTTACCCCGACTCAAACGATCAACACTCTGCCGGGTTTTAAAAACCATAATCGCATCGATCGACTGAACCCCAAGCTGAAACCCGAAACTGCCGCCGACCAGGGTCACAAAGACCGGATTTGACCAGCTTCCATCATCTTGACGAGACATCACCACGCCCCAACCGTAACGCCCTCCGGCGATAAAGCCAGCTTTGATAATGCCGGGGATAATGGCAATCGCCTGAGCATTTCGCAGCAGGATCGGAGGAGCGGCATTCTCCGGAATTTTGACAAACTGCCTGATAACTTCGGCACAGACCTCGACTTTGGCAACCTCTTTCCCGCTGCCAACACAAAAACCGGTAGCCGGTAACAAAAGAGCCAAACCCAAAAAGAACAGAGCAATTTTACGACAAGGCATCACCACTTCTCCTTATTACCATCACGATTAATCAGGCTGACAAAAATCAAGAAAGCCACGGTGAAGAGTCAGCAAGCTTTCCTGACCATTAAAATACTGTGCTTTTTTGATTCCGTCAAGAGATAAGTGATTGGCAACTTGCCGCCAAGATGAAAATATGGTAACTATTCAGGAGTTAAGTCGCAGCGAACTTTGATGGCGTCGTAAAAAGTCCGATCTACTGCGCTGTTGTGGTTTTTCAGGCACTCGACATACTACATGTATGGTCTCGCGCCTGAAAAACCACAACATCTTGTATATCGAAATTTTTACTTAGCCATCCCGTGACTTTTT
>DAOVTG010000106.1 GCA_030633185.1 Deltaproteobacteria bacterium | reverse complement strand
TAAATCAAATTACACCACGCTCACGCAATGTCAAAATCGAATTCTGATCGTAACCCAAATCACTAAGTATCTCAACAGTGTGCTGACCAAGTTTTGGGGCTGGTCGATGCTGGGTTGGCTTGCTTCCATCAACCATAAGCGCACAATTGGTCTGCACCAGTTCGCCGCCATTTTCAAGAGGCAGCCGCCAAAACATACCGCGCTCTCTGAAATGGGGATCGGCATGAACTTCAGTCATAGTTCGAAGCACTTCACAACAGGTATCCCGACCAGCCAGCAGAGTCTGCCACTGATCGGCATCCCGGCCCGCAAAAATTGCCGCAAGCTCTTTTTTTAGTTCATCCTGGCGGGCCAGCTCTTGATGATCGCCGTCAAGAAGATCATCACGATCAACGGCCCGGCAGAAATTGTGCCAGAATTTCTCTTCGAGTGCACCTAAAGCGATCTCACGACCATCTTGGGTTCTGTAGATATGATAACAGGCCAGCTGACCGTTGAAAATCGTGGTATCGGGTCCGGGCTCCATTCCCAAAGTGTAGTGATAAGCCGAAAGTAGAGGCAGCATACTGACCAAACCATCGGTCATCGAAATATCAAGACAGGCTCCCCGCCCCCCTTTTAAGACCCGGATATAAGCGGCCAGCACGGCACTGACGGCATAGAGAGCGCCGCCTGCCACATCGGCGACCTGGATTCCGGAAAGAGCCGTAATCTCACGACTTGAGGTTGTATTTAAAACCCCGGTTTCAGCCATATAATTAAGGTCATGCCCCGCCTTTAAGGCCTCCGGCCCGGATTGTCCATAACCGCTGATAGAGCAATAAATAAGGCTAGGCTTAATATCTGCAAGCTCTTGATAACCGCAACCAAGCCGTTCCATGACTCCCGGACGGAAACTTTCAAGAACGACATCATACTCAAGCAGAAGTTTTTTAAAAAGTTTACGTCCGTCGGCTTCCTTGAGATTAAGAGTCAGAGAACGTTTGTTGCGGTTAACCGCCAGAAAAAAGGCGCTGGTACCATCGACCAAAGGGGCCCAGCTACGCAGATAGTCACCTTCGCCCGGAGCTTCGATCTTTAAAACCTCAGCCCCGTAATCAGCCAGTACCATACTGCAAAAAGGCCCCGGCAGAAGACGGGTAAGATCCAATACCTTGAGGCCTTTTAAAAGATCATATGGTTGATTTTTCAACATTTTCCAATCAGTTAACGTTAACTGTTAAATAACCCTCAGAAAAACGGGGCCATGCTAATCGCATAACCCCGTCGCCCTACTATTTCTCAGTTATTTTTTCAAGTACTTTTTCTTCCTCGACCAATTTTACAAAATGGCACAACTCGCAACGCTCCTCTTTGGTGTCATCTTTGTGACATTCACCAAGGAAACAACCCTGCATTCGCGGCCGATTGGTTTCAATTGCAAATTTGTCATGGGCTATCGCATAGTGACAAACCATGCAATCATCAATTTTTACTTTTTCAGCTTTATAATGTTTAGCGTGAGAAATCTTGACGATCCGGGTGTTTTTAACCTCTTTGAGTTTAGGAATATCGTCATGACAACGCAAACAGTTGTCATTAAGCATTTTTCGGCCGCTGCTAAAATGAATCGGTATGATTTTGTCACGGTAGTGGATAATCAAATTGGTATCCTCATCCGGAAAGGTTCCCATCTCTTTAGTATGACACTCATAGCAGGTAACCTTAGACGCAGGATGAGCTTTTGAGTTCTCCCACATAGCATGAATCGTCGGGTGACAGCCGCGGCAGAGCCCGTCATTAATATCGGTATAACGGGAAACCGCAAAAAAACCGACAAGCACAGAGACAACCACACCAATAATCAGGCTGGATTTCAGCCACACCGGCAGATCCTTATAAAAACTGAAATCTATCTTCATGCTCTGCCACCTGTTTTCCTTACTCGCACCGTCGTATCGACAACGGTCATACCGGCAACCTGACTGTCGGCTTCACTTTTGAAAATACGCCTGATGTCAACTCCACTGCCCTTCTCGTGCCACCAAACCGGCTCAACTTTGTCCCAGGAACGTAAACGGAACGAGAGAGGAGTAAAGTGAATCGGATTATGCATAAGCATAGAGCGCGTCATGGGATCACTTTTGGCGATCGTTAAAGCCTGGGCTACCCTCCCCATTTTGGTATGCCCGACACCCAGGGCGATGGCCACACATTGGGGATGAATCGCTTCACTGAGCCAGGCTTTGGCAACCACCGAACCGATCTGTGATTCAATACGTACCTCATCACCCTCATGAATCCCTAAACGGGCGGCCCGTAAAGGATGAATCCAGAGTGGATTTTCATGCCTGAACTCGGCCAGATATTTACTGTTGGCGGTCACATTATCAAGGACATGCCAGGGGTAGGGAATCAAGGAGAAGTTATCAAGACCTAAAGACTGCACTTTATCATTGAATGCTAAAAATTTTGCCGTCGTTACCGAGGGGCGCAAAGCTATCGTCTCAGTCGCCCCATGATAATTTTGAAAGCCCGCTTTTTGCAGAGACTTCCAGTCAATACCAGCCGCCGCAAAAGGTGCCTCATTGATCTTCTCTTCAAGCCAGCCGGCAACCCTTAACGCCGTATCGGGCGACTCACCCTGCAGAACTTTTTTCAGTTCAAGAACAATCTGGTTGAAATCACGCGACTCCTCAACCGGTTGGCGCTTGGACTTAAAGAGATCAAGATTTTTGGCCTTGGCCTGGCGCAGCATAAAAATCTCATCCACCAGCCGGGATACCGGCTGCCTCAAAGAGAGAACCCGGAGGCCGTCAGCCAGAGGACAATCGGAAAGTCCCCAGGTTTCAAGTTCGGTCGCCGCCGGCAGAATCAGATCGGCAAAAAATGAGGTTTCACTGACATGGGTATCGATAGCCAGGTGAAAAGGAATTTTATGCGGATTGGACCAGAGCGCATGCGGATATTTCCCGCTGAAAGTTGTAAATGCGGGATTACTGACATAGCTGATGATGGCGGGTTTGTTACCGCTTGAGGCCAGCCAGTTGGCAAACCAGTCAAGCGAGACCTTTTGCCGCTCTTTCTGACTTTCAAGGTGGTTTGCCGCAGTGGCAAGTTCACTCTCTTCGCTATAATAATAAAGACCGCCGGGACGGTTAAGAGAACCCAAAAGCAGATTTAAAAGTTCGACGGCAGCCGCACTGTGCCAACCATCCGGGGCCACCAGCAGCTCCTCGTCATAAATCGCCAGGGCCGGACTAAAACGAACCATGGCTTGAGCCAGATCCTTGATTACGTGGGCTTCCACCCCCAAAGAATCGGCAATCGTATCAGGCGCATATTTTTTCAGTAAGTTTTTGAGCTCCGAGGCTTTCAGGCCTTGCTCAGCCAGAGCTTCAGCATTATAGAGTCGGTTATCAAGAAGATGGTAAGCTAAAGATCGGGCAAAACTGCCATAATCGGCCGGGGCCACTGGAATCCAGTTATCACTGCGCCCTCCGGTATTATTCAAACGGGCGGATACGGTTACTAACTTGGCCCCATTCTCAGTCCGACCTGCGATCAACTCCCGGGCATCACTGAGCATATTTTCGCCCTGGGTATAAGGATCAGCGGCAAAATTGAGGATAAAACGACTATTAGCATAATCCCGTCGGCAACCGGTCACCCCGTAAAGCTGACGCCGCAAGCTTTTGAGGTGCAGAAAGGGTCTCTCTTCTACCGCCAGGGCCTCGGGGAAAAGCTCAATAAGATGATCACTAAATAACTCTTGCCGCCCTTGCAAAACTGCCAGGCCAGCACCTCGGTTTTCGACATAAGGGGCCAGCTTTTCGGCAACCACCTTATAAGCCTCTTCCCAACTGATCTCAAGCCACTTACCGTTACCACGTTCACCATCCCGCAATCTGGGTTTAAGAACCCGATCGGGATCATAAAGCCGGTCAAGCTGACCATAAGCCCGGGCGCAAAGTTTACCCCGGTTCAGCGGATGGTCTGGATTACCATGGAGCATGACAATCTGATCCCCTTCGCGATAGGAGATCAAACCGCAATGGTTTTCACAAAGGGCACAGGTTGTCGGCCGCGGATTACGAAATTTGCGCAAAGTCCGGGCTTGTTGCCGATTCCAGGGTTTGCGTTTTTTTTCCGCCAGCTTCAAAGGGTTCGGCAAAGCCAGAGCACCACCCCCAACGGCTCCCAGTTTTATGAAATTTCTGCGATCTAGTTTCATTTTAACACCCTAATTTTTACTTTTGCATCCTGAAAATCAGTGACAAACATAGGTTAAGATGCATTCGTATAAAGTCACTAGATGGCTAAGTAAAAATTTCGATAGACAAGTTGTTGTGGTTTTCCAGGCGCGAGACCATACAAGTAGTATGTCGAGTGTCTGGAAAAACACAACAACGCAGGATATCGGAACTTTTTACGACGCCATCACATCAAAGGTAAAGCCTGGCCGCCGTAGACGGTAACAATCCGCATCGCCAAAATACCAGCCATATTCATCAGAGCCGCCAGTATCAGCCAGAAATAACTTTTACGCATCCCCGGAATCATGACAATCACCATGGGGATCACCTTACCAACCAGATTCTCGACAATAACAAACCAGAATGACATCTTGCCGAAAAGCATGAAGTGGGCCACTTCCTGGGCTTCAAGCTTGGAGTAGAGCAAGACACTGAAGTCACAAAAAACCAGAAAGAGGTCGACCACCAAAAGCCAACCCAGAATTTTGGCAAGGCTGTCAATCAAATCACCATTAATGACTTTTTCTTTAGTAAAGAAACGATCCCGGATCATGATCAAAAGGATCATCATCGAAATCCCGGAGACCATCGCGGAAAAGAGAAAGATGATCGGCATTAAACCGGTATTCCAGTAGTCCCGGGCGACGCCTAAAGCCAGGATCCAACCCGTATAGCCATGCACGGCCAAGGCCATGGGAATCCCGATCAGGCCGAAGATCTTGGTCATCTTCAGGTTGCCCTTGAACATGAATATCCCGTAAATTATCGAGTTTATGGGATAGAGGATCAAGAGAAAAGCTCCGTAGGACATGGCCGACAGCGGATTTAAATAGACAAAATGGTTCCATACGGATTTGATCGGCCAACCGACCTGCATCAACAGAAACTGAGGTGCCAGCAACAACAATAAAACCGCAGCAATAACCCCCATTTTACTGGCGGGCTTGAATTTCTCCATGCCGAAACCGTAGGAGAGGGTGGAGATCATGAAAGATCCGGCGCTTAATCCCGTAAAATAGAAATAGTAGGAGATTAAAAAAGCCACAGTTGTCTGATATTGAACATCAAAGACTACTTTTCCCATAGTAGCTTAACCTCCCGCTTGATCTCCATGGTCGCAATATCAAGACCAATATAATAAACTCTTGGCGCCGTACCGATATCCGGCTTCAAGGTTGAAACCGGCTTGGTCGCCACCAATTTGGCCACTTCACTTTTGGCATCGTTAAGATCACCAAAAATTCGGGCACTGGTCGGGCAGGCTTCAACACAACTTGGTTTTAAACCGGCATCGACCCTGACACTACAGAAATCACATTTATCAACCATCCCCTTGGTCGGATGAAGATATCTCACCTCATAAGGACAGGCCGACATACAGTAACGGCAACCGACACAAAGGTGCGGGTCAACCATGACGATGCCGTCTTCACGCTGCCAGGCGGCATTGACCGGACAAACCTTGACACAGATCGGATTCTCACAATGATTGCACAGCGTCGGCCGAAAGGCCCGAATCACATTAGGATATTTACCTTTTTCAATCTCTTTAACCCAACTGCGCCAGATCCCTAAAGGAACATCATTCTCAATCTTGCAGGCGATCTCACAGGTGTGACAACCAATGCAACGATCAATATCGATGACCATCCCAAAGCGAGGCAGATCACTGTTTTCAGTTTTATGCGGATTGGACATAGTCGTACTCACTCGCCCCCTTCTTTACGATAATAATCGGCGGAACGTCGCAGGATATAGAGAAGCAGTCCACAACCGGCCCCGACCAGCAGGAGTAACACCAAGACACCATAAAAATTGCGCAGACACCAAATCGAATACTGATTTTCATAATCCGGATAGAGGTGAAAAGGCCCGAAGCCAGCCAGCGCAACCCCTTTTATTTTAGCTTTCGTATCATGACAACGGGCACAAGGGGCTTCGTTGACTTTGAGGCCATGCACGGCTTCACCCTGATGACAATCGATACAGTTACCCCGGTCATAATCAAAACTTAAGTCACCCTTGCGGTGAGCTTCAAGGCGGAAAGTCGTCAGATGCTCAAGCAGCGTCGTAATCTTACGTTCCTTGTGGCAGCTGCCACAGGTCTCGGTCAGATTGGCGCGATTGACCGTCGACAGTTTACTTTTGGCACCGTAAATATAATGTCGGGTATGACAATGATGACAATTGGGCGCATTCTCTTTGCCCGCCAACAGGTCTTTACCATGCTGACTCTGATAGTAACTGTCACCGACCATTTTTCTTTTAGGAATCCTGATCTTCTTCTTTTTCAACCGTTCGCGGGCGCCGAGAGGAAAAAGACCTTCGATTTTCGAGTGACAGGCGAGGCAATTAACCTTATGAAAACCGCTGCGGCAATGGCGCGCTGAAGCCGCATCTTCATGACAATCGATACACTCCAGCTTCTTGCCGTGCAGACTCTTTTTAAAAGGTTCAAGTTTAACCTGCAGTTCAGCCAGGGAACCGTCGAGACGACCGGAAGTCAAATGCGGCTCTTTGTGACACTTCATACACTCTTCATTAGTCCGAGGTTTCACCACTTCGAGCGGAATCGGCAGTAAACCATCGACGCTAACCATAATCTGAGTTGTTGCTTCATGAGTAACCAACGCCGGGGTCGTGGTGGCCTGTGCCTGAGCAACGAATACCAGTAATCCGACCAGCAACAAGAGAGAGCTCAGCAACTTTCCGGCCCACCCCTTGGTCAAGCTCCGAATCACCGTGGGGAAAATTTGATTTTCAGTCATCTTAGACATCCCCAACCTCCAGAGCTTCAGCGACCAGTTCAACCACATCTTTGACTTTGACGTCATTTTCTCGATTATGAAACTTCAAACCATCCTCGAACATAACCATACAGAACGGGCAGGCCGTAACCGCAATTTCCGGCTCTTTTTCAAGAGCTTGCGCGACTCGGTTATCATTAATTTTGGTACCTATATCCTCTTCCATCCACATCCGGCCACCACCGGCCCCGCAACAAAAACCGCGTTTATGACTACGATCCATCTCGACCAACTCCATTCCCGGAATCTCATTCAAAATCTCCCGAGGCTGGGCATAAATATCATTGTAACGTCCGAGATAACAGGAATCGTGATAAACCGCCTTAGCCGCCAGAGGACGCTTTAAGTCAAGACGCCTCTCGGCCAACAACTGCGCAATAAATTCAGTATGATGCATGACATTAAAATTACCACCCAACTGCTGGTAATCTTTTTTCAATGTATTATAACCATGCGGACACATGACAATAATATTTTTGACCCCATAGCCGTTCAAGGTCTCAATGTTTTCCATGGCCAGCGTCTGATAGAGATATTCGTTACCCAGCTTTCGGGCCGAATCTCCACAACACTTCTCTTCTTTTCCCAGAATCGAGAAGGAGACCCCTGCGGCCTTGAGAACTTTGACCAAAGAGGTTGTAACTTTCTTATAACGATCATCAAAAGAACCTGAACAACCAACCCAGAGGAGATATTCGACATCGCTGTTTTCAGCCATCGTCGTAACCTCTAAACCTTTGGCCCAATTTCCGCGATCAGCCCAACCAAGTCCCCAAGGATTACTGTTGTTTTCAAAGTTCTTAAAGACTAGCTGGACTTCAGCCGGAAAGCTGCTCTCCATAAGTACCAGGTTACGCCGCAAATCGACAATCTTGTCAACATGCTCGACATACATCGGACAGACTTCCATACAGGCCCGACAGGTAGTACAGGCCCAAATCTCATCCTCGGTCAGATAGCCGCCAAACAGGGCTCTCTCTTCATCGGGCAGACCCCAGGTGATATCTTCACCGTCAGCCTTGCATTTTGCAATAACCGCACTCTTGTCATAAAGACATTCGCGAATATCCTGAACCATTTTTTTCGGGGTTAAAGGCTTGTCCGTAAGATAGGCGGGACAATTATCCTGACAACGACC
>DAOVTG010000148.1 GCA_030633185.1 Deltaproteobacteria bacterium | reverse complement strand
TGTATGGTCTCGCGCCTGAAAAACCACAACATCTTGTATATCGAAATTTTTACTTAGCCATCCCGTGACTTTTTACGAGGGCATCAAACTTAAAATGTCCTTTTTCAGGCCGAACCTATAATTAAGGAGAACCGCCATGGTTGACAAAACTAAACCCAGAATTATTGTTGTCGGCGGCGGGGCGGCGGGACTCATGGCGGCCGGGACGGCGGCTAAAGCCGGAGCCCGGGTTTTGCTCTTGGAAAAAATGAAACAGCCGGGCCGTAAACTGGCGATCACCGGCAAGGGCCGTTGCAACCTGACCAACCGTGCCGAGATCAGTGATTGCATTGCCCATTTCGGCAGTAATGGCCGATTTCTGCGACAGGCTTTCCATCGTTTCTTTAACCATGACTTGATCGATTTCTTTGCCGACAACGGCCTTAAAACAGTCTCCGAAAGAGGCGGCCGGGTCTTTCCCGCCAACGGCAAAGCCCCTGATGTCGTCAAGGCTTTGCGCCAATGGCTTAATAAAAGTGGAGCCACCATCAGGCTCTCAAGCCCGGTTGAAGAGCTTATGGTTAAAGATGGTCAAATTGTCGGAGTGGTGACTCAAGGAGAAGAATTTTCCGCCACGGCCGTCATTCTGGCCACTGGCGGAGCCTCCTACCCGTTGACCGGCTCGACCGGAGATGGCTACCACCTGGCTAAAAGTGTCGGCCATAAGATCATCACGCCACGCCCGGCTCTGGTGCCGCTGATCTGCGCCGAGCCAAATTTAAAAGAACCGGCTGGCTTAAGTTTGCGCAATGTCGCCGTTCGTCTTTTAATCAACAACAAAAAAGTCGGGGAGGTTTTCGGAGAACTGCTTTTTACCGAAGATGGAATCAGCGGGCCTGCTGTTTTAACCTTGAGTGGGGTTGCCGTCGATGCCTTGAAAAACCAGGATAAAGTCTGCTTCTCCCTTGATCTTAAACCGGCTCTTGATGAGAAAAAACTTGAGGTCCGCCTTTTACGCGACTTTCAAAGCCGAGGCAAAGAGAGTCTTGACTCCCTGCTTCGAGGAGTGCTACCCAAAGAGATGGTGGCCTTCTGCCTCGATTTTAATGCGATCAGCCCGCAGCGCCAAGGCCATCAAGTAACCGCTAAAGAACGAAAAAGGCTACGCAGTTGGTTAAAGGATTGCCGCCTAGAGGTCACCGGCCACCGCCCCTTGGCTGAAGCGATCATCACAGCCGGCGGCATCGACACTAAAGAGATCGACCCGAAAACCATGGCTTCGCGCCGGATCAAAAACCTCTTTTTCGCCGGTGAGCTCCTCAACATCCAAGCCGACACCGGTGGCTACAACCTGCAAGCCGCCTTCTCAACCGGCCACTTGGCCGGCAAAGCCGCAGCCCAAATAATTTCAACTACCCACTAAAACTCGTACCGCCCGGGCCACAACTGCCATATCCTTGATCGGTTTCAGAAAAACATTGTCCATACTGTCACCAAGGGTTGCAAGAGCATCCTCACCGCTCTCGACTTTCAGAACCTCAAAACCCTCATCCTCAAAATAGGCTTCCATATTGCTCAGGATCGCTGGCTCATCATCAACCATCCCGTGACTTTTTACGAGGGCATCAGCCGTTTATTTAATCCTCTTGCTCGATTCCGGTAAGATCATCATAGTTTATGACTTTGTCGATATCAAGTAGGATTTTAACGCCGTTTTCACATTTGGCTAATCCTAGAATAAGCTGTTCATGAAGTTGAGTGTGCATAGTCGGGGCCGGTTCGACCTCGTCTCCCTTAAGGTTGACGACTTCCGAGACGGCATCAATAATGAGGCCGACCAGAGTTTCGACCTGATCATCATTTTCACTTTCGATGACGATGATGCAGGATCGTTCTGTAGGCTCGACTTGTTCGAGATTAAACTTACAACGCAGGTCGATAATCGGAATCACTTTACCGCGTAGATTGATGACCCCTTTGACATACTCCGGAGTTTGCGGCAAAACCGTGACCGGCATCATGCCGATAATCTCCTTGATCTTCATAATGCTGATGCCATACTCTTCACCGGCTAAGGCAAAAGTCAAAAATTTTTGCGGGCTGCCACTGAAAAATTCATTTTGTAAAACTGCTTGTGCCATGATGATAACTCCCTTTAAACCATAAAATACAAGAAAAATCGTGTATTTCGTAGTCTCGCGTTTCAAATGCTAAGCGGAAAGTCTCCTCGTAAGTCAAAAGACTTTCCGCTATTTTAGTGGTCTAGAAACCCTCGAAATCATCGCCGCTATTATCGTCATCATCAAAAGGGATAGCGGCTGCACCTGCCGATGGATTTTTCTGCGGGTGAGCCGGGAGGGCAGCCAACTGTTTTGCTGGTCTTCGAGCAGGCGTGGTTGAGCGCTTTATCCTTGTTGTTTGGTTGCGTTTACCGGAGACTAAAGCAAGCAAATCGCCCACATACTCATTCATCACTTCGGCCTGGGCGTAGAGCTCTTCGGCGGCGGCAGCCGACTCTTCGGCATTGGCGGCGTTTTGTTGGGTGACCTTGTCCATTTCGGAAACCGCAATATTAATTTGACTGATACCGTTGGATTGTTCCTGGGAGGCGGCTGAAATTTCACCGACCAACTCACCGGCCTTGCCGCTCTTTTCAACCACAATTTCGATAGCGGATAATGATTGAGCGGCGATTCCCCGACTGGCACTGACTTTATCGACGGTCGAACCAATCAATTCGGCCGTCGATTTGGCGGCTTCGGCACTGCGGGCAGCAAGGTTTCTGACCTCATCAGCCACGACCGCAAAACCGGCCCCGACTTCACCAGCTCGAGCCGCTTCAACAGCCGCATTCAAAGCCAACAGATTGGTCTGGAAGGCGATTTCATCAATACTTTTAATGATTTTCTGGGTCTCTTGGCTGGCTGTAAAAATCTCTTCGGTAGACTGGTTGAGCTGGGCCATCGACTCAGCGGCACTCTTGACGACAGCGCTAGTCTCATTGGTCAAGCGGTTGGCCTGATCAGAGTTATCGGCATTTTGCTTGGTCATTGAAGCCATCTCTTCGACTGATGAAGAGGTCTCCTCCAAAGATGCCGCCTGCTCCGATGAACCTTCGGCCAGAGATTGGCTGGCCGATGAAACCTGGGATGAAGCCGAGGTTATCTGCTGGGAACTATCGGTTAAACCCTGAATGATGACATTAATAGGTTTGGTGATTGAACGGGTAATAAAGATAGCGATGGTTAGACCTAAGAGTAATCCACCAATAACAAAAATAAGTATAAGCAGATTAGCCCGATTGATCTCGGATGCTAGTGCCGCCTGATATTCTTCCAGGATTTTATCGACATTAGCCATAAAAGTACTGGAAGCCTTGCCCATGGCACTCAAAGCTTTCTCGCCCTGGTCGTAAGCCTTAACATATTCAATCAGGGAGTTACGATAGGTCTCCGTATTCGTAATAACATCATCCATCCGCTTTTGATCACCCGCTTTGGAATGGCTAAACTTAACCTTTTCCGCCAACCCAATCAACTCCTCAACCAGAACCATAACTTTATCAACATATTTTTTATCTTTTCTGATAATAAAATCTTTCTCCCGGCGCCGACATTGCAAAACTAGTTTGTCAAGTCTATTAACGGCGTCGACTTTCCACGCGCGATCAAATACAACGCTTCTCTCCTCATCTTCCATATCTTCCTGAAGCTTTCGCATTTGGACTGACAAATGTTTTTTTATCGACTTAACAGCGGTAGCGGATGAGGTACTTAGGGTTTTCACGACGATGTCGCGATGCTGAGCTGATTTTACATACTCCTTAAAGGCGCTATAATATGTTATTCCAAGATTTTTAAGTTCAATAATTTGAGCATGATCTTTTTGCTCCGACTGGGCTTGCAGATCATCCATCAGCCCAATACTTTGATGACTCAATTCGGCAAGGAGTTTAATATATTTTTCACTACCCCTAATGATAAAATCTTTCTCCCGGCGCCTCATCTGGAGCAAATTTTCCTTAATATGATTTGCTATAGAGGTTTCTTTCGTTTGCTGACTGACATTACTCAACCCAAGATAGCCAAAAAAACCGATGCAGGCAGCAATAATGAGAACAACAATAAATCCCCCCACTATTTTTGCCGATAGAGCTAAATTCTTAAACATTCTCTACTCCTTATCCTTAAAGGTTAAAATCAGTGCTATCCGATCAGAAAATTGCAAATAAAGTCGGTGGTCAAATCGGTCACGGTTTTGTGTGAAACAGGGAAACCCAATTAATTATCGTCACAAGTTCAATGTTTTGTCAATGATTTTCACGATTGCGGGTCAGGAAAAGATAACAAAACCAATTAAGCCTTGACAAAACTGCCGACCACCTGGTACCCCGCAAAGGTAAACCACCAGTCGTAAAACCGGGAGAGACGATAACCGTTAAGATTCCTTTCTTTAAGGCAACAAAAACTTCCACTGATATGTTGGTTATTCTGAAAACTATCGGCGAATAAATAACAATTTAAGCAACAGATAGGAGATCGAATACCATGACTAAAAAATCAACTTTCATTCTGGCCCTGGTTGCGGCTTTGGGCTTTCTTTTCAGTTTTCAGGCAGAGCAAGCAAGCGCCCTCACCCGTTTTATCTCAATCGGCACCGGCGGTACCGGCGGAGTCTACTATCCTTACGGCGGCGGCGTGGCCGAGATCTGGACGAGAAATGTAAAAGGGGTCAAAGCAGTCGCCGAGGTTACCGGGGCTTCCGTGGAAAACACCAAACTTTGCCACAAGGGAGAGACCCTCTTTGGCGAAATCATGAGCGATGTCGCCTTCCAGGCCTATACTGGAACCGGCAAATTTAAGGATAAGCCACAAAAGATCAGGGGTATGTTTGTCATGTATCCCAACGTCTACCATATCGTTACCCGTCAGGATTCGGGTATCAACAGCATTGCCGACCTTAAAGGGAAAAAAGTCTCGGTCGGGGCTCCGGGCAGCGGCACCGAATTCATGACCAACCTGATTCTTGCGGGCGCTCTTAATGTACCCTACGACTCTTTTAACGTCTTCCGCCTCTCCTTCAATGAAAACGCCAACGCCTTGAAGGATAATTCCATCAAAGCCGGAATCTGGTGCGTCGCTCCGCCGACCTCCTCAATCATGGATCTGGCCACCACCCACAAGATCAGGGTTATCCCGTTCAGTCAGGATGAGATCGACAAGGTAACCAGCAAATATCCTTTCTACGCCGGTTACACCCTGCCCGCCGGAACCTATAATGGTCAGGATAAAGATGTCTATACGGCTTCAGTCTGGAATACCTTTATCTGCAACGCCGATCTCGACGACGAGCTCGTCTACGAACTCACCAAAGCGGTCTTTGAAAACCAAGAGTTCCTGATGAAAATCCACCATTTCGCCAAATATACAACCCCTGAGAATGCGGTCAAATATTCGGCCATCCCTTTACATCCCGGAGCCATCAAATATATTAAAGAAAAAGGGATCGAAGTCCCCGACCGCCTGATCGCAAAATAGATGGAAAATCATAAATCCCGGTATCCATGTCGATTATGGATACCGGGATTACTTTTGTTTTTTGTAATTCGACTCTGTCCAGAGCCGGGGCTCGCAGCCGGGCTGGAGACCTCTCCGCAGCTTGTCGTCAGCCATTTTTCAACGGCTGAAGCAATCGTGTCTCTTAAAGTTAAAACCGACGATCACTTCACCATCCGCTATATCCATTCAGTTGACAAGACTCCGATCTTTGAAGAGTTTCGCCTTGATCGAAAAAAGGGTCTGGTGCTGGAAAAAACCTGGTTCAAAATGTTCGGCGCCGGTCTTGGACACTGGCCGGGACACGGAAATTTAAGCCAGGATTCGGAGTGGATTACGATAGACAATATCGAGCAGCCTTTGGGCCGTTTCATCCTTCGCATCGGTTCTCTAAGCGTCGGCCATACCATTATTTATCATGAACAAGAGATCAACCTTTCAAGGCTTGCCCCAGGGGCCCGAGTCTTGGTTGAATTCAGAAAATGACAAAAAATAACAACCACATCGTTACCGAAGAAGAAACCGCCAGTGCCCAGCGCAACTTTCGTGGAGTTCTGTCTCTGGCCGTGACCACAGTCGCCATCACTCTCTCCCTCTTTCAGCTCTACACGGCTGGCATCTCCCCATTGGCTGCCATCTACCAGCGTTCGGTTCATCTGGTTCTGATTCTGGTTCTGGTTTTCGCCCTCTATCCACCAATCAAAACCGCCGCCAAAGACAAGATTGATATCTATCTGATCA
>DAOVTG010000050.1 GCA_030633185.1 Deltaproteobacteria bacterium | reverse complement strand
TGTATACAAGCCATTTTCAGGGCCAAACTAATTAAATTTTTATGCTCGTTTTAGATGTGTGGCCGCACTCAGCGGTCTGAAAACGCTTTTTACGAGGGCATCAAGTATTCATGTTTTGAGATTGTAACTGATGGAGATATAACAACGACTTGATTATTGTGTTGTTGTCCAACCTCAAAAGATTCTTTTTGACTTGAAGTGTTCATGTCAAATGTTATATCAGAAAAATTCAGATGTGTCCCGTACTTTTTTTACTTTTAGATACAAGCCGAATATTTACTTCATTTCAGCCCTTCTTCCTTGATTTTATTGATGTTTTCAACAAAACCAATATATCATAGAATGAAGGGTTTTTCAATGACTTAGTTAATTATAGAATCTTAAAGGCTTCAAAATGAGGCTACTAAACAAGTCAGAAAGTTGAGTTACAAGCTGTACTGCTTTTTAGATTTTGCTTGGATTGGTTTTGAAAAGGATGAAAACGATTTGCCTGAATTGAAAAACAACTTTCTCGATTGTGATGATGTCAGGGACTTAGCGGTTCTGAATTTATTGCCGGAACTCCGCCAAACATTGCAAGCCGGTCAGCAAGTGGTTTTACAGGCACCGCCGGGTTCCGGCAAGACGACACTGCTGCCGTTACTGTTGCGGAATGAGCCCTGGCTTGAAGGTTTAAAGATCGTGATGCTGGAACCGCGCCGCCTGGCGGCGCGGGCCGCGGCCCGGCGTATGGCCGCTTTGTTGGGTGAGGAAGTCGGAGAAACTGTCGGTTTCCGGGTGCGTCATGAGAGTGTGGTCAGCGGCCGCACCAGGATTGAGGTGGTCACCGAAGGGGTTTTAACTCGTTATCTGCAAAATGATCAGGCTTTAAGTGATTACGGTCTGGTCATTTTTGATGAATTTCACGAACGCCATCTTCAGGCCGATCTTGGTCTGGCTTTCGTTTTACAAGTGCAGGAACTCTTACGTCCTGAACTTAAATTGATGGTTATGTCGGCGACTCTGGCAGCTCTGGAGATTGCCGATTTTCTCGGCGGAGCCCCGCTTCTCGAAGCCCGGGTTGCACCCTTTCCGGTAACCACTTTTCATGCAGAAAGCAGCTTGGCAAAACTTTCATTACCGGTTGTGGCCCGAACCGTGGTGCGGGCTCTGCACGAGACCACCGGAGATCTTCTGGTTTTTTTGCCCGGAGCCGGGGAGATTCGTCGTCTGACGGAACTTTTGCGTGAAGTTGATCGAGAACGAAAAAATGAGTCGGCAGTTGCGCCGAAAATTGAAATTATTCCACTCTATGGTAATTTGCCTCGCGAACTTCAGGATCGAGCTTTTAAGTTTTCGCAAAAGGGGGTTTCGCAAAAAGAGGTTTCAACATGTCGAATTCGTAAAGTGGTCTTGGCTACCGATATCGCCGAATCGAGTCTTACGGTTCCCGGGGTCAGGGTTGTGGTCGACAGTGGCTGGCGGCGGATTATGCGTTTTGATCCGGCGAGCGGCATGGGTCGTCTGGAAACCGTCAAAATCAGTCGGGCAGCGGCCGATCAGCGGCGTGGCCGGGCCGCCCGCGAAGGTTCGGGTTATTGTTACAGGTTGTGGGCAAAGCGTGATGAACCGGCCATGCTAGAGTTCAGTCAGCCAGAAATCAGGTTGGCTGATCTTACCTCGATGGTTTTGGAGATGGCGGCTTGGGGCGTTTCTCAGGTTAGTGATTTGCGCTGGTTGACACCGCCGTCGCAAGCTTTGGTCGATGCCGCTTTTAGTTTGTTGCGACGTTTGGGTGCGGTTGATGCAGATAATCGGATTACGGAACATGGCCGGGAGCTGGCTAAACTGGGAATTCATCCCCGTTTAGCCCAGATGTTGTTGGCCGGTAAAAAAATCAGTCAGGGTCGGCTTGCGGCAATGCTCGCCGCCTTGTTAAATGAGCGTGATCCGCTCGCCGCCGGCGACCGGCTTCCGGATTGCGATATCGATCTTCGGCTGGAGCTCTTGATGGCGGATGATAAAAGTCATACTCTCGCAAGAGCTGACCGGGCGCTCTTGAAAACGCTGCGTCGTGAAGTGCAAAGATTGACCCGGCAGTTAAAAATTGTCGAAAAAGGTCTGCTGACAACTGATTTCAGTGGTGAATTGTTAGCTTTTGCCTATCCTGACCGGATTGCCAAAAAGCGTGCAGAGGGTGATTTGCGTTTTCTTTTAAGTGGTGGGCAAGAGGCCTCTTTCGCCTATCCCGAACCGCTTTCGCACTCTTCGTATTTGGTTGTGGCTCAGCTTGTCGGTGACCGTCGCAAATCCCGCATTCGTCTGGCCGCAGCCTATTCCGAGAGCAGTTTACGAAAACAGTTTAGCGGTTTATTGAAACGTGAACCTCAGGTTTTCTGGGATCAGAAGAGCGGTTCCGTAGTGGCTCGGCAACAGTTAATGTTGGACTCTTTGATACTCGAAGAGGGGTACTTAAAAGAGGCACCGGCAAAAGCTTTGGCCACCGCCTGGCTGGAGGGGGTGCGCCGCGTCGGTCTCGATCTTTTACCCTGGAATAAAAACATTCGCCAGTGGTGCCGCCGGGTTGAGTTTGTCAGAAACAGCGGCTTGGTTGAAAATGAGTCGTGGCCGGCTTGTGATGACAAATTTTTATTGGACGATCTCGAAAATTGGCTGGCTCCCCGCTTGGGTCGAATCCGTAATCGCGATGGTTTGGCCCGACTTGACTTAAAAATAATTTTGCGTGATCGTCTGACCTGGCAACAACAGCAGAAACTGGAACAACTCGCCCCGGTTGAGATTAGATTGCCCTCCGGGCGTCGTGTCCAACTCGATTATACCAGCGGTGCCGTCCCGGTGCTCGCGGCCCGAGTCCAGGAACTCTTCGGCTGCCGGGAGACGCCCCGGGTCGGCGGCGGTCGGATTGCGCTGCTTTTACATATCCTCTCACCCGCCCGCAGGCCGGTGCAGGTAACCGATGACCTGGCCGGTTTCTGGCATGGTTCCTATCGTGAAGTCCGCAAAGAGATGCGGGGCCGCTACCCCAAACACGCCTGGCCGGAAGAGCCCTGGATTGAGTAGGAGGTTGTTTACAAAACAATCAATAAAGCCAAATTGAATGTTTTCGGTTGACGAATACGTCTCTTTATTTTAGGTATAGCGTGTGATGCCAGAAAAAGATGTAAAGTTTCACTATCTGAAAATTTAGTCAATTACAAAGAGGAGGACAAAATGAGTAAAAAAGTGACTCGAATTATTATCTTGTCGTTATTGGTAACAACTTTCCTGGTTGGTGGTTTTTTAGCAAATGTTTATGCGGCCAGCGAAACTATGTACAATAAGTACAATATTCACGCCCAGGCCGATAAAAAAGGTCTTCTTAAGTCAAGTTATGCCAACTACACCGATCCCGGCGAAGGTCATGTTATTATTCCGCCCAATACTAAATTGACGGTTCGTCCTTGGAAACGTTTCATGAAAACCTATGGTTTTCATTATGACCTTCAGGATGGTCAACATGGTGTTTTTGAGGTTCATGAAAAACGGATGCAGATGAGTATTGATGACTATGAAGAGCTGATTCTTTCGTCTAAGCCGGTTTCCTTAAAAGGTTTTTCAGCGGTCGATTTGAAAGGGATCAAGAAAGGCAAAGCCTACAAAGGAATGACCAGAAAAGGGGTGTTGACGGCCTTAGGCTACCCCGCCGCCCACGAGACCCCCTCATTGGATGATAACCAATGGAAATATTGGCGTAACCGTTTCCGCACCGTGGTCGTCGAGTTTAACAGCAAGGGACGAGTGGTGAATGTGAGATATTGAGTAGATTATGTCGGAAAATAAAAGAATCGCATTGGTAACCGGAGCCAGTCGCGGGATTGGGGCGGCTATTGCCGAGACTCTGGCCGCTGATGGTTACGATATCTGGCTTAACTATCGTTTCGATCATGAAGCGGCGCAAAGGGTTGCTGAAAAAGTTACAGCTTGCGGGCGGCAATGCCTTTTGCTGCCCTTTGATGTCGCCGACGAGGAGGCGGTTGAGGATGCCTTAAGTCCGTTACTGGTGCAAGAGGTTCCCTATATTTTAGTTAATAACGCTGGTTTTGCTCGGGACGGGATTATGGCTCTGATGAGTCGCTACGATTGGCAGTCCGTCTTAAATGTCCACCTTGACGGTTTTTTCCTGGTGACCAAGCTGGTTGTGGCCCGGATGCTCAGAAAGCGAGCTGGAAGAATTGTTAATATCGTCTCCACCTCGGGGCAGACCGGGGTGGCCGGTCAGGTTAACTATAGCGCCGCCAAAGCCGGTTTAATTGGGGCGACCAGATCTCTGGCGACCGAGGTGGCGAAACGTAAAATTTTAGTTAATGCAGTAGCTCCCGGTTTTATCGAGACCGAGATGACGGCGGATTTGCCGGTTGATAAAATTTTACCGACCATTCCTCTGGCTCGTTTCGGTCAAGCTCAGGAAGTTGCCGATGCGGTCTCGTTTCTCTGTTCCGACAAGGCTACTTACATTACCGGCCAGATTTTAGCCGTTAATGGTGGGATTGTTTAATTGATGCAGCGGCATAAAGTAGCGATAACCGGGGTTGGGATTGTCTCTTGTCTCGGGGTTGGAGTAGAGAACGTTGCGGTTTCGTTGCGCGAAGGGCGTTCGGGGATTGTCGTTGATGAGAAGCGACAAGCTTTGGGTTTTCGCAGTTCTTTGACCGGTTGTCTGCCGGAGGTTTTTCCTGAACGTTTTTTAAGTCGCAAACAGCGCAAAACGATGCCCGATTTTGCACAATTCGCCTATGTCGCGGTGCGTGAAGCCCTTGATGGTTCCGGGTTGAGCGAAAAAGATTTGCAAAATCCGCAGAGCGGGCTGATTTTTGGTTGTGATTCAAGTTGTCTCGCGGCGGTTGAGCAGGTTGATCTCTTACGTCAATATGGCGAGACTCATAAACTCGGCAGCGGTCTCGTCTTTCGCGCCATGACCTCGGCCATAACCATGAACCTTAATGTTCTGCTCGGTACCCAAGGTGCGAGTTGGACGTTGAGTTCGGCCTGTTCGAGCAGCGGTCACGCTATTGGTCAGGCGGCGGATTTGATCGCTTTAGGCCGTCAGGAGCGAGTGATCTGCGGCGGAGCCCAGGAGATTAACTGGGAGTCGATGTGTAGTTTTGACGCCCTGGGGGCTTTTTCGACCCGGATTGATGATCCGAGTGCCGCTTCACGACCCTTTGATATCGACCGTGATGGTTTGATTCCCAGCGGCGGGGCGGCAGCATTAGTTTTGGAAAACTATGATTTGGCGAGGCGGCGGGGAGCAACTATCGTGGGAGAGGTTCGAGGTTACGGTTTTTCATCTGATGGCGGGACGCTTTCGGTGCCCAGTTCTACCGGCCTGGCCCGGGCGATGCGGGCGGCGTTGGTTGATGCGGCGATTGAGCCTCAAGATGTGACTCTGCTTTTGGCCCACGCAACTTCGACATTGGCCGGCGATGCTGCGGAAGCTGAAAATATCAGATCTGTTTTTGGTTTAGTTACGCCTTATATCAGCGCTTTAAAAGCGCTGACCGGACATGAACTCTGGATGGCTGGTGCGGCCACCGCAGCTTATGCTGTAATTATGGCTAAAGCGGGTTTTATGGCCCCGACGATTAATTTTATAACTCCCGATGCGGCGACCGCAGGGTTGCGTATCCTGAACCAAACCCTAACTCAAAAACCAGAGAAGGTTCTCTGTAACGCCGCCGGTTTTGGCGGCTCCAACGCCTCTTTGCTGCTCGATTTTAGTTGCCAATGAAATATGATTACTTAGTTATTGGTGCCGGGATTTCCGGTTTGAGCAGCGCTTTGTTGCTGGCCCGTTTTGGTTTTAAAGTGGCGGTGGTTGAGCAGGCACCGCGACCAGCACCATTGGTTGAGGGTTTTGTCCGCAATAATGTCTATTTTGAAACCGGTTTCCATTATGCCGGAGGTCTTGAAGATGGCGGCGTTCTTGATCTCAACCTGCATCTTTTGGGGATTGCCGAACAGCTACAAAAAGTTCCATTTGATCCTAAAGCTTACGATACCGTAGTCCAGCCGGGAAGAGGTTTTAACTTCTCTTTTCCACAAGGTTATGCGGCGCTGGGTGATGCTTTGCACGAGCGTTTTCCGAACCAGCGCCAGGCTTTAAGCAAATATTTTGCACGCATACAACAGATTACCCGGAAACTTCCTTACTACTGTTTTTCGACACCAGGTGAATCCGATAAATCAGGAGAGTCATCATCTTCGGGGCTCGCTCTTTTGCACGAGCACAATCTGACTCAGGTTCTTGACGAATTGGCAATTGGTGGCGAGTTGCGGACGCTGTTGCAGATCCATTGTTTGCTGCATGGTTCTTTGCCCTCTGAGGTGCCTTTTGCCATCCATGCCGGGGTTGTTGACGGCTATTATCGTTCGGCCCATACTTTCAAAGGCGGCGGTCGAGCCCTGGTTGGAGCATTGGTTACGGTTTTAATGCAGTGCGGGGTTGATCTTTTCTGTCGTCATAGGGTAGAAGAGATTGAGTTATCCGCCGCCGGGGCTTTTGCCGGGGTTTGCTGTAATAATGGTGTTAAGTTGCAGGCTTCAGGCTGTATCTCCACGTTGCATCCGCAGGCGATGTTAAAATTATTACCGGCTTCGGTTTTTCGGTCGGTCTATCGCCGCCGCCTGGCCGCTTTGGAAGAGAGTGCGGGGGCGGAGATTGTTTTTCTGCGCTGTGAGCGTCAGCGAGGAAGTACTCCTGGGGTGCGCTGTGAGCGTCAGCGAGGAAGTACTCTTGGGGTAGATTCATTACCAACCCATAATTTTCAGGGCCGAAATTTCTTTTTCCTGCCGGGATCGGGAAAAGCGATATTTGATCCTGATCTGCCGCTTTCCGAACGTCTGCTTTATCTTAATTTTGCGGCTTCGGGTGGCTCAGATATCTCCGGCAGCTATTGGGAAGGTGGCGTGACGGCGATTCTTCCGGCTCCTTACTATGAACCCGGCACCGAGGTTTCGACAACGCTTAGCTATGCCGAAAGAAAAGAGCAAACCGGGGAGCTGGTGCGTAAGCGCATTATAGAACTGCTGCCCGAACTTGGCCCTGGACTGAAAGTCGAATGTGTGGCAACCGCGAAAACCCTGCAGCGAATTAACGCCTCGGCTCGAGGTTCGCTCTACGGAGTAAAGCACATGGTGGGACAATTTAATCCTTCCGCAAAAACCCGTCTGACCGGTTTTTTCCTAGCCGGCCAAGCGACTGCCGCTCCGGGCTTTCTCGGGGCGATAACTTCGGCTTTGATGGCGGTTGGCGGGATTGTCGGTCATGATCGGGTCGAAGCTTTGCGGCGGGATGTGATATGAGACGTGTAGCGGTAACCGGGATGGGTGCGGTTTCACCCTTTGGCCGGGGTTTTGCAGCACTGATCAGCGGTTTGGTTGAGGGGCGTAGTGCGATTAAAGTTCTTGATGAACTTAAAGACTACGGCGGCCTGAGAACCCGGCTTGCGGCGTTAGTGCCGGGGGTCGACGGCAAAGAGATTCCCCGCAGTAAGCGCCGTTCGATGTCGCGGCAATCAATTTTTGCGGTGCTTGCGGCTCAAGAAGCCTTGACCCAGGCCGCTTTACCGGAAGCCGAATATGGCAGCGGTCGCTACGGCGTCGTGGTCGGAACTACGATCAGCAGCTTAGAGACCAGCGAAAGTTTTTTCGCCGATCATTTCCGGGATAAAAGTTTTTCGCGGATGAAAACTTCGCTCTTTTTTAAGACCATGAATCACTCGGCAGCCGCCAACGTGGCCCATTTTTTTGGTCTCGAAGGTCGGCTGCTGGCCCCGGCGGCGGCTTGTGCCACCGGGTGCCAGGCTTTGGGCTATGCTTATGAAATGATTGCATCAGGAGTGCAGGATGTGATGGTTTGCGGCGGTACGGAAGAGTTTCATCCGCTTTCGGCCGCAACTTTTGACTTGATGAATGCCGCCTCTTTTCGCTATAATGATCGGCCTGAGCTGGCTTCTCGTCCATTTGACCGGGAGCGGGACGGGGTTGTTTGTGGTGAAGGAGCCGGAGTTCTGGTTTTGGAAGATTGGCAGTCTGCCCAAGATCGGGGAGCCAAAATTTTGGCTGAGATCATAGGTTTTGCTACTCTGACAGAAACCGGTAGTATTGCTGAACCCAGCAGCGCCGCCATGCAACGCTGCATGGCTCTGGCTCTGGCGAATGCCGGGGTTGAGGCGGACGTGATTGATTACGTCAATGCTCATGCAACCGCCACCGAAAAAGGTGATATTGCCGAAGCTCAAGCGTTGTTAGGTCTTTTTGGTGAGCAAATTCCGGTTAGCAGCTTAAAAGGCCATCTTGGTCATACTTTAGCCGCCAGCGGCGGCCTGGAGACCATCGCCACGATTGAAATGATGCGTCGCGGTGAACTTATCCCGACTCGTAATCTCAACGAGATTGACCCCCGTTGCCAGGGGCCGCGAATTTTTACCGCTATCGAAAAACAGACAACCAGCTTGGCTTTAAAAAATAATTTTGCTCTGGGAGGTGTCAATTGCTCCCTGGTAATCAGAGCAGGTCAATGATAATTCAGAGGATAATATGACGGATGCGGAAATAATCTCTTTGGTCAATGATTCATTGGTCGAAGAGTTTGAACTTGAGAGCTCGACGATGGTGTCGGAGGCCGAGATTTTTGATGATTTGGGTCTTGATAGTCTCGATATAGTTGATATGGTAGTTGTTTTGGAAGAGGCCCTGGGCATCAAAATTCGCGACGATGAGGGCTTGCGCGAGATTCGCACGCTGGGCGATATACATCAGTTTATTTTACAGAAAAAGCGGGAAACTGAGGCGGTCTCTTAGACTGTGATCTGGTTGATGAATCTTTGGGTCTATCCCCTGCTTTTTCTCTGGACCCTTATTGGTTTGCTCATATCACCGGTGGCTTTTTGTTTCTGGAAAGTTGTTACCGGTTGGTCTGTGGCTCGGATTGCCCGTTATTTTATCTGGTTATACGGGCGTGGCTGGATGTTGATTGTTTCCCCTTTTGTCAGTTTTGAGTTGCAGGGTTTTGATAAACAGTATCGTGAACGGACGCCATGTATCTACGTTATTAATCACCTCTCCTTTTTTGATACCTTTTGTATGGCGATGCAGCCGGTCAGTAATATCTCTTTTGCGGTCAGGGCTTGGCCTTTTCGTCGGCTTTTCTGGTATACGTTTTTTATGCGTCTGGCCCGCTATCTCGATGTTGAGGAGCTCGGTTTTTCCGAGAGTATGGAACCGGCTAAGGCGATTGTTGCCGCCGGTGGTTCAATTCTTTTTTACCCCGAGGGCCATCGCAGCCGAGACGGAGAGCTGCAACGTTTCTATTCGGGGGCTTTTTTGTTGGCTCTAAAACTGGGCTTGCCGCTGGTGCCGCTCTGTATTTCGGGCACCGATATCCTGTTGCCGCCGGGGACTTTCCGGATGCATCCCGCCACCATTCGCATGCACGCCTTGGCCCCGCTCGACCCGGCCGCTTTCAACGGCGACGATGCTCATGTGACAATGCGCAAACAGGTGAAAGAGTTGATGGCCTGCGAGCTTGCTAAGATGTGCGGCTAGTTTTTTTATTTTAATGACACGTATATTTGATGAACTCGTAAAAAGCGTCCCAGACTGCAGGTGCAGCCACATATTTAGAAATAACTATATGTGATGCCCTCGTAAAAAGTCACGGGATGGCTAAGTAAAAATTTCGATATACAAGATGTCACTTTCAATAATTAGCCACAGACCCACACGGACTCACACAGACAAAGGGGTTTTGTACGGGGTTGTCTGTGGGGGGTAAATTTATTGTGACTGGAGATATTAAACTTCTGACTGCGGCCCGAATGCGGGCTTTAGATGAGCGGGCAATTCATGAAATCGGGATTCCCGGCGTTGTTTTAATGGAACAGGCCGGGCGCGGGGCAGTGCGAATCATTGAGGAGGCCGGATGGCTCGGCCGCTGGGATGATGCAGTATTGCTTTTTGCCGGTAAAGGTAATAACGGCGGCGACGCCTTGGTTGTCGCCCGGGTTTTGCTGCTGGCCGGTTTTGGCCGGGTTAAGGTTGCATTGACAGCTTCTGTTGCTGCGATCGGCGGCGATGCCAAAATTAATCTTGATGCTTTTATCCATCTTGGCGGTCAGGTTGAGGAACTTCTCGATGAAACCGGCTGGCAGAAGTTAAAGCCGACGCTTAAAATTCAGAAATTGATTGTCGATGGGCTCTTGGGAACCGGTCTCAATAGTGATGTTCGAGGGCTTTATGCCAAGATCATCACGGCTATTAATCAATTTTCGGGGCCGGTTCTAGCGCTTGATATTCCTTCCGGCCTTAATGCCGATTCTGGTCTGCCTCTGGGTAATGCCGTCAAAGCGACGGCAACGGCGACATTTGCTTTTGCCAAGTTGGGTCTTTTTGTCTATCCCGGCCGCGAATATGCGGGCCAGGTTGAAATTGTTGATATCGGGATTCCAAAAGCCTGGGCTGACGAAGAAGACGATAAGTCCGCCGCCCGGTTACTGACCGCCGATTTCTGCCGCCCGTTGCTGCCGCAAACGCCAACGGAAAATGGTCATAAGGGTAACCGCGGACATCTCCTTACTTTTGCCGGAGGGCCGGGTAAAGCCGGGGCTGGACTTTTAGCCGCCGGAGCCGGTTTACATTGTGGTTGCGGGCTCAGTACTTTAGTCCTACCGACAACAGTTGCGGCCCAGCTTGAAGGGCGCAATCCGGCCTTGATGTTGGAGGCTTTGGCGGAAGATTCCGCTGGCTTGATGACTTTGCCGACTAAGGCTGAACTCGAAAATCTCTGCTCCGGAAAAACTGCGTTGGCGATAGGCCCCGGACTGGGCCTGCATGAAAATGCTGGCACCTTGGTGGCGTCCCTGCTGCATGATTGCACTTTGCCGATGGTTCTTGATGCCGATGCCTTGACCTTGTTGGCTAAATCTCCTGAAATAATGCCTAACGGTCGGCCGCAGACAATTTTGACGCCGCATCCCGGCGAAATGGCTCGTCTGTTAAAATGCACAAGTCGAGAGATTCAAAATAGTCGTTTGGCATCAGCGCGCAAATTGGCCCTGAAATGGGGTGTACATGTTGTTCTCAAAGGGGCTGGCACCATTATCGCTGCTCCTGATGGTTCACTCTCAGTAAATTCAAACGGCAACTATCTACTCTCAACTGCGGGATCCGGCGATCTCTTGACCGGGATTATCGGCGGTTTTCTGGCTCAGGGCTCGGCTCCTCTAGCTGCCGCTCAAACCGGTGTCTTTCTTCATGGCCTGATTGCCGACCACCTGCTGGCGGCAGGATTCAGTCATGGCGTAACTGCCGTCGAACTTGGTCAGGCGCTGCCGGAAACCCTCTCAGCGTTGGCTTGTGGTCTTAATGGTTGAGGAGATTGGTACCATGAGGGAGAGCCCGATAGCGACCTCGTCGGCCGAAGAGACCTTGGCCTTTGGCGAGAGACTTGGTGCTTCATTTAAAAATGAGCTCTATGTTATCACCCTGCAGGGTGAACTCGGGGCCGGGAAAACCCTGCTTACCAAAGGCATTGCCAAGGGTCTTGGTGTTTTAGATTGGTACTATCTCAATAGTCCGACCTTTACGTTAATCAACGAATATCAAGGTCGTCTGCCGCTTTACCATTTTGATCTCTATCGGCTCGGCGATATTGACGAGCTTTTCGAGTTGGGATTTAACGACTATCTTGCTGGCCCCGGTGTCTTGGTTATCGAGTGGCCTGAAAAAGCGTCAAGTTTATTGCCGACGGAAAACCTTCTCAATATTCGTCTTGAGATTGTCGATAGTGAGAATCGTCTGCTTCATCTGGATGACGGTTGGGTGGGTAGAGATCAGGGCGGTTTGTGATGGAAGATCTTGAACTGCCACTACCCGCCCACGATCTCATCCCGCATCGTAAAACTATGCTTTTAATCGAGACGTTGCTCGCTTACGACCAGGGGGCTGGAGCCGGGACAATCCTTGGTGGAACCAAATCGGATTCAGTTTTTACCTGCGAAGATGAAAAAGGCGAAGGGGCTTTAGTTGAGGAGGTTGTCCTGCTTGAGATGATGGCTCAGGCTTATGCCTGTCTTCGGGGTTACGAGGATCGGCTCGCCGGCCGGCCGCCGGGGATGGGTTTTCTGGTCGGGGTCAGGCGTTTTGTTTGTCATCGGCGGGTAGGTGTCAGTGAAGAGGTTACGATAAAGGTTGCAACTACGGCTCAGATTGAAACTTTTTTTCTGGCCAAGGCGGTGGTTGAAGTTGCTCACGAAAGAGTTGCCGAAGCCGAGTTGAAAATTTGGTTGCCGCCCGAGGAAGGTTAAATATTCACTCTAACTTCTGCTACTTATTAGGTTTTATTCTATGTGTCGGGTTGTCAGCCTTTTCTTTCTGTTCTTTGCTTTGTTTTCAGGTTACCTGCCGTCGCCAGCTGGGGCTGTGGATAGAGATGTCGAACCGACGCTGCAACGGATCCGGGCGGCGGCTGCCGGGGTTGAAACCATTACCAGCACAATGGTACAAGAGAAATATCTTAAAGCCTTTGCCGAAATGCTTAAAGCCCGGGGTAATTTTGCTTTTCAACGGCCCGATTGCTGGCGTTGGGAGTTGGTTGAGCCTGTGCTTTCCGGACTTTCGGTTTGTGGAGGCAAAGGTCGGCGCTGGCATGAGAAAGGTGGTCAAGCGCAATCGTTTAAGCTCGCCGACGAACCCTGGCTGCGTCATTTTGCGACTCAAGTTACGGCCTGGACGACGGCCGATTTTACTTTTTTGCAAAAAGAGTAT
>DAOVTG010000104.1 GCA_030633185.1 Deltaproteobacteria bacterium | reverse complement strand
GTGTTTTGTTCGAAGCTCTCAAAGAGTTGCACTGAGAGAGGTGCCGCCCCGCAGAGCAGAAACTTGAGTGATGAAATGTCGGCACTTTTATCGTACTCACAGATATCCTTGATAACCTCGGCATTGAGCATCGGGTTAATCGGGTTAACAATGCCCGCCGCCTGTCCGCCCCAAAGGACAAAATGGGTCTGCGGAAGATTCGGCAGCAGGAAGGAGACAACATCACCCGGGCCGATGCCAAGATCGTAAAACATATTGGCATCACGAGTAACCTCTCCTAAAAACTCCGCATAGGAGTAGGTGGTTGCCTCTTTGTAGGCGCTGCCATCCATAAAAAACTTAGTGCCGGAGCCTGAGGATTGAGGCTGGCACCATGACGAATCATGTCGTAGGTATTGCCGGCGACCAAGCGTTTTTCAATCGGGGTCTCTTCTACCTGCTCAATATCAGTCAGGGTCACAATTTTGTTTTTCATTTTTGGTATTGTATAGAGTTTTGCTATAAAATCAAGTAAATAAGGTAGTTTGTCGGGTGGGCCAGTAGTGGCACACATGTTGCGAACATTAGGGTTTTTTCATACTTCTATGTTGCAATAATTAGAAAATTGTTTTATGAAGTAAAGAAGGCCGCAATGCATCTTTGCAAAAGCCGGTTTTATTATACAAGTTCTTAACTTTTTAAGGAGGAGAGGTTATGAAGCAAGACCAATCAGGGAGTAGTGTGTTTTTTAAGTCCATGATCAGTTATTTGATCATGGTGTTTGCGGGGGTGCTGTGGTTCAGCCCGCAGGCCCAGGCATTTCAAATCTACGAAAATGATGATGTTAGAATCCAGTTTGATTCTACCCTTTCATATGGTTTGATGTGGCGGGTTCAAGGTCGGGATAAGGATATTATCGGCCTTACCAACGGTGGGACTAAACACTCTGTTAACTATGATGATGGTAATCTTAATTATGACACGGGCATTGTCAGCAACGCTTTAAAGCTCACATCCGAGCTCGATGTTGATGCCGGTTGGTGGGGGGCGTTTTTCCGGGCTACGGCGTTTTATGATTTTGAAAATGAAACCGGAAGGCGGGATCGAACCGAGCTCTCCTCTGATGCCCGGGACGCGGTGGGCAGTGATTTCGATCTCCTTGATTGCTATCTTTGGATCAGTCATGAAGTTGGAGGGATGCCCTTTCAGGTTCGTTTAGGTGATCAGGTTGTGAGTTGGGGTGAATCAACTTTTATCCAGAACAGCATTAACACGATCAACTCGGTTGACGTCTCAAAATTCCGGGTACCGGGCGCTGAATTGAAAGAAGGTCTGACTCCCGAAGGGATGATCTGGGCCACCATCAGTCCGACTGAAAATTTTTCGATCGAAGCATTTTATGAATACGATTGGGAAGAGACTAAATTGGACTGTCCGGGCACCTATTTCAGCGGCGCTGATTTTATCGGAGACGGCGGTACTAAACTGATGTTGGGTTTTGGTGCGGTACCGGATATGGGTGATGCGTCGATCGCTGATACTTTTATGGGTGTACCCAGAGGGAAAACCGAGGAGGCCGACAGCCAGGGGCAATATGGTGTGGCCTTAAGATATTATTCCGAGGCCATGAATAGTACTGAGTTCAGCGTTTACGCCATGAACTACCATAACCACATTTTTAATATGCATGTACAAACGGGTGATCTTGCGGCTCTCATGCAAGCTGGTGCCACAGGTGCCGCCGCCGGGCAGGCTGCAGCCATGGCCGTTTATGCGGCTGCGGGTGTTGCTCCCGGTACTAATCCCGCAGTGGATGCGCAAGCCGCCGCCACAGGCGCAGCCGTCGGGAGCGCCTACGCTGTCGACTCATACGCCAAAAGCTCTACATATTTTACCGCTTATGAAGAAGATCTGGATCTGTATGGCTTTGCTTTCAACACTGAAGTCGCCGGTGTCGGTTGGCAGGGTGAAATCTCTTATCGACCTGATGCCCCTTTGCAGATCGATGACCTTGAACTCCTGCAAGCTTTCCTCTCTCCGCTTAAAGCGGTCTACGGTGAAAGTGGTCAGTTGGGGCAAATGGCTCCCGGAGATCTGATTAAAGGTTTTATTGAAAGGGATATTGTTCAAGTTCAGACGACCTTTAGTTATCTTTTACCGCCGATCTCCTGGTTGCGTTCACAGGGTGGGGTAATCGTGGCTGAGGTTGGCTGGGAGCATGTCTGCAATATGCCGAGCAAGAATAAATTACGTCTCGAAGGGCCGGCGACTTCAACTCCCGGAGGAGCCGCGGGAGCGCTTGCTTTGAATCAACCCCAAGAGGATTCAAGACATTTTGCTGATGCTGATTCCTGGGGTTATCGGATTTTGGCCAAACTTGATTACTTTAATGTTATCGGGCCGATTGGGCTTACGCCGCGTATCGGTTGGTCCCATGATGTCTCCGGTATCAGTCCTTTAGGCGGCCCTTTTCTGGAACGCCGCAAAGCGCTCACTTTAGGTCTTACCGCAAACTATCTCTCATCCTGGACGGCTGATCTGAACTATACCAGCTATTTTGGTGCCGGTGCTTACAATGTTACAAATGACCGGGATTTTGTCGGCTTTAACGTTAAATACAGTTTCTAATATAATTCAAGGAGAAACACGATGCGAAAAACCATTGGTTTTGTAACTGTCTTACTGTTCACCGTGATGCTTTGTGCCTCCGGGGTGCAGGCTAAAATTCCAGCAGAAGAGGTGGCTCGTCTGGGCAGTGACCTCACTCCTGTCGGTGGTGAGAAAGCCGGTAATGCTGCGGGTACTATTCCGGCCTGGACCGGAGGCATAACTCAGCCCCCGGCCAGCTATAAACCCGGCGATCATCACCCGGATCCTTTTGCCGATGATAAAGTGCTTTTTAAAATCAATAAGGCCAATATGGCTGAGTACGCTGATCAGCTTACGGAAGGTCACAAAGCGTTACTGGCCGCAGATGAAAACTATTTTCTTAATGTCTACCCCACCCATCGCAGTGCATCATTTCCCCAACGAATCTATGATGCGACCAAAAGGATTGCCCCGGTTGCAACTTTAACGGAAGATGGCAACGGCATTTTGAATGCTGCTGAAGGGATACCTTTTCCGATTCCTGCAAATGGCCTGGAAGCTATCTGGAACCACCTGGTTCACTGGCGTGGAGACTTTTTAGATCGCACCTTTGTCTACTCACCGGTAACCCGGGGGGGCGCTTATAACCTGGGCAAAGAAAATACGAAAGTACGCTGGCAATATAATTTGCCGGGAATGACCGTAGATAAGATGAACAATGTAATGATGTATTTCAAACAGCATTTACTGGGACCACCGCGGGTCGCCGGACGTATCCTGGCAGTTCATGATACTTTGGATCAAAGAAAAGAATCTCGTAGGGCTTGGACCTACAACCCTGGACAGCGCCGAGTTCGCCGGGCGCCTCAGGTCGACTTTGATACCCCGGGAACCGGGTCTGACGGGCTTAGAACCATGGATGACTACGAGATGTACAATGGTAGTCCGGAGCGCTACGAATGGAAAATTGTGGGTAAGAAAGAGATGTACATCGCCTACAACTCCTACAAGCTCCACAGCGACCAGTTGAAATATAAAGATATTATTCAACCAATGCACTACAACCCAGACTTCCTGCGCTATGAGTTGCATCGGGTGTGGGTGGTGGAGGCCAATGTGAAAAAGGGCACCCGTCACATCTACAAAAAACGGGTATTCTATTTAGACGAGGACACCTGGGCCGTAGTCGCTGCAGACAAATATGACAACCGTGATCAATTATGGCGCTTTTCTGAATCATTTGTCCTTAACTATTATGAGGTTCCATGTAGCTGGTCGACATCGGAGGTTCATTACGACCTGCCGGCCGGACGCTATGTTTTCTATTACCTCGATAACGAGGAAAGAAATACCTATATTTTCGATAAAACCTTTGAGGTAAAAGATTTCTCGACCAGCGCTCTGCGCCGGGGAGGAAAACGCTAAACCATCACTCAAGATGAAAAAGCCCCGTCGCTGACAAGTTGTAGAGACGGGGTTTTTACAGGAAAAAAATGAAATTTACAGGCAAATATATCTTTCGTATCATCAAACTCTGTAGTTTGGGGTTGTTTCTTGCGGCACTCCACGTTATCGCATCTGACTCATGTTGTGCGAGTCAATCTGAGACTTCGTCCATCTTGATGCCGCTGGCCGTAAAATCTATGGTACTTGATCTTGCCAATCCCGGCCAACGCATTGTCGCTGTTGGCGCACGCGGACACATCCTCGTTTCTGAAGATGATGCTCAATCGTGGCATCAAGTGGAAACCCCGATCAGAAGCATGCTCAGCAGGATCTATTTTAAAGACGACCTGCGGGGTTGGGCCGTAGGACATGATGCGGTTATCCTTAGCACTGAAGATGGAGGCAAAAGCTGGAACCTCTTGAGTACTGCCCCAGAAGAAGAGAGGCCTCTGTTTGATGTGATTGTAACCGGCGATTATGGTTTTGCCGTCGGTGCTTACGCAAAGTTTATGACAACTCAAGACGGTGGTAAAAGCTGGGAAGCTGGAGAGTTAGTAATCGAGAAGAGTGAAGAATCTTCAGAAGAGGCCCTAAAAGATAGCCCGGACGATGAAGAGTCTCTGCCGTTTGACTATCATTTTAACGCCATTGCCCGCAGTGCCAACGGAGTTTTCTATATTGCCGCCGAAGCCGGCTATCTTTTTCGCTCTAATGATGGCGGACATACGTGGAAAGAGTTACCGTCTCCATATGGAGGATCTTTTTTCGGTATTTTACCGTTGGATGGCGAGACTCTGCTGGCTTACGGTCTGCGGGGTAATATCTTTCGCTCCGAAGATGGCGGCCAGAGTTGGACACATATCGCATCCGGGACAAAATCCTTGTTAACCGATGCGACGCGACGACCTGATGGTACCACGGTAATTACAGGTATGGCCGGAGTGGTTCTTGTAAGCTCCGATTCAGGACAGAGCTTCTCCCTGCAGCAGCCCAATCGGACTGGGCTGACCTCTGTTGTCAACACTTGTGCCGACACATTAGTGGTTGCCGGTGAGAGAGGGCCTAAGATTTACAATCTTTCAGGTTCAACAAAATAAAAACTGATGGCGTCGCACCCCAAGGGCACTTCCTATGGGGCGTAAAAAGTTCCAACATCTTGTCTGTCGAAATTTTTACTTAGCCATACCGTGACTTTTAACGAGTTCATCAAGACAGTCTAAAGCCTACCTGAAAAAATGTCTTTTTCTCGATGACTGTATTATTCGAAATTCTAATCCTGGTTTTTCATGACACCATAGAAGGTTTAATATGTTCTCTCGTTTCATACCTGCTGCCGAGTCGCTCCTTTTTCGTAATAGACTGTTTGTAATCATAGCGTTTGGTTTGATAACCATTTTTATGGGTTATTCGGCCAGCCACCTTAAAATTGATGCCGGTTTTACCAAGCTTGTGCCGATGGAGCACGAGTTTATGAAAACTTATATTCGTCATCAAAAAGAGTTTGGCGGGGCCAATAAGATTATTGTTGCCCTGGCACCCAAAACGGGAGATATCTTTACGCCGGAGTTCTTTTCGGCGATCCAGAAAGTAACTGATGAGGTTTTCTTTTTACCAGGGGTTGATCGCAGTCGGATAATTTCAATTTTCACCCCGAACGCCCGTTTTACCGAGGTTACGGAAGAGGGGTTTGCCGGCGGGGAACTGGTTCCGGCAGATTTTGCTCCCAACCAAGAATCCCTGGACAAAGTTCGCAATAACCTGCTTAAATCAACCCATATCGGTCGACTTGTGGCTAAGGATTTTACCGCAGCTTTGATCAAAACCGATCTCATGGAAATTGATCCCCAGACCGGGGAAAAACTGGATCTTCTCCAAGTTGCCGAACGTCTTGAAGATATCCGCGAAAAGTATCAGAACGAAAACCTTGACGTCTATATCATCGGTTTTGCCAAGGTTATGGGCGATATGACCAAGGGTGCGGCCCGGGTCGTCATGTTTTTCGGAATCGCCTTTCTCGTAACTGCACTTTTAGTCTTTTTCTACACTCTTTCGTTGCGCAGAACGACGGTTCTATTGTCGGTTGCCCTGATTGCCGTAGTCTGGCAGCTCGGACTTCTGCCACTTTTAGGTTTCGGTATCGATCCGATGGGTATTCTGGTGCCGTTTTTGGTTTTTGCCATCGCCGTCAGTCACGGAATCCAAATGGTCAGTGCCAACTCGGCCGGGCTTTTTGCCGGGAAAACCCCGCTTGAAGCAGCTAAAAACAGCTTCAGCTCCCTTTTAATTCCGGGACTTACGGCATTGGCTACCGACACCATCGGTTTTGCCACCATCTTTCTTATCAAAATTCGTATCATCCAGGAGATGGCGATGACCGCCGGTATTGGGGTTGCAGTTATTATCCTGACCAACCTTATCCTTTTGCCAGTCGTTCTCTCATATGTCAGTGTCAATGATAAATATCGGATCAAACTTAAAAAGAAAGCTGCAATGATGGAGCCGATCTGGCGCAAGCTTTCTGCGGTTGCCAGTCGTCCGGTTGCCACTGGCATCATTGTTTTTTGCCTGCTTCTGGCTCTTCTTGGTGTCTGGAAGGCGGGAGATATCAAGGTTGGTGATACCCAGGCCGGAGTCCCAGAACTACGCCCCGACTCGCGCTATAATCTTGATACCGCTTTTATCACGAAAAAATTCTCTATCGGTCTCGATATTATGTCAATTTTTGTCGAGGGTGATAAATCTGACGCTTTTATCAATTGCGAAAATCTGGTCGCGCTGGATGACTTTGAATGGTATCTGGCCAACATCGAAGGGGTCCAGTCGACCATGAGCATGGGTAAGTATCTTCGTTATGCCAATTCCGGTTGGAATGAAGGTTCACCTAACTGGCGGGTTCTTCCGACCAATGAACCCTCAATTGCCAGCTGTCTTATCTCTATCAGTAGTTCGAGCGGACTCATGAACTCTGACGCCAGTGTTATGCCAATCTACCTGTTCACCCGAGATCATACGGCCGAAACTATCTCAAAAATTGTTAAGGCCGCACGAGAATATTGCAGTGAACATCAGCCTTTATGTAACAATCTGAAAATTTCCCTGATGGGTAACAATCTCGGCGTTATGGCCGCCACCAATGAAGAGGTCGAGGCCTCCCAGACTCCGATTCTGCTCTACGTCTACGGCGCCGTCATCCTTTTCTGCCTGATCGCTTTTCGTTCTTTTCGGGCGGTGGCCTGTATCCTTCTGCCCTTGGGCCTGGTTTCTCTGCTGGGCTACGCTTTAATGTCGATCATGGGAATCGGTTTAAAGGTTAATACCATGCCGATTATTGCTTTAGGAGTTGGTGTCGGCGTCGATTATGGAATCTATATTTACGCTAGTTTCAATAATATTCTGAAGCGGGGAGAGTCCTTTCGCAAGGCTTATGAAAAAACCCTGGATATTACCGGAAACGGAGTGCTGGTTACAGCCTTAAGCCTTGCCATCGGGGTTGCCACCTGGATATGGTCACCGTTGCAGTTCCAGGCCGATATGGGGATTCTTTTAACTTTTCTCTTCTTGGTCAATATGCTCGGTGCCGTATTTGTTTTACCGGCTCTGGCGGCCTGGTTGCTTAGAAGGGAAAATACGGTTGAGAATCCATAGTTGATGCCCTCGTAAAAAGTCACGAAAAGTACGAAGTTGAAAATACCATCCTTCGTGCTTTTCGTGTCTTGTGGTAAAAAGTATTTCATCCTTTTTGCGTGAAATAAACTGATTTTGGTTCGGCGGCCACTACTTCCGGCCGAGCGTTGGCCGGTCGCCACTTTTAATCAGACCCATAAACCTTGTAATCCGGGTTCCATCGGTTTTCCAATCTGGGAGATTGAAGTCAAGATCATCAATGAGCTGAGCGATGAGGTTGAGGTTGGCGAGGTTGTAATCTCCGGCCATATATGTTATGAGGGGCTATTCAGTAAGCTGGAAGAGACGGTTGCAGCCTTCAAAGGCATCAAGTGGTTCCATGCCGCTGATCAGGGGACTAAGGATGAAGATGGATTCTTTATAGTGAAAATTTGATGGCGTCGTAAAAAGTCCGATCTACTGCGCTGTTGTGGTTTTTCAGGCACTCGACATACTACATGTATGGTCTCGCGCCTGAAAAACCACAACATCTTGTATATCGAAATTTTTACTTAGCCATCCCGTGACTTCT
>DAOVTG010000177.1 GCA_030633185.1 Deltaproteobacteria bacterium | reverse complement strand
GAAAACTTAAATGGTTATTAGTCATCTCGTAGCTTCTTATCGGTTCTCCTGCGGTTTGTAAATATGAAAACAAAAATTTTGATTACCAACGATGACGGCTTTGATGCTTCCGGTATTAAAGAACTTGAAGCGGGGTTGGTGGGTCTTGGTGAATTGACGGTAGTTGCCCCTGATCGTGAGCAGAGTGCCAGCGGCCACTCCTTAACCCTGCAGCGTCCTTTGCGCATTCATGAGCGTTTGCCCAACCGTTACGCCGTTGACGGGACCCCGACTGACTGTGTTTTTCTTGGGGTCAACCATATTATGCGCGATCACCGACCCGATCTGGTTATCTCCGGCATCAATCGGGGTGGTAATCTGGGTGATGATATAACTTATTCAGGGACGGTAGCGGCGGCTTTTGAGGCCACCTTGTTAGGGATTCCGGCTTTTGCCGTCTCCCTTGAGATATCTCGTGAACGTCATTTTGCAACTGCGGCAAAGGTGGCTTATGAAGTGGCCGGAAAGGTTCTTGAGCACGGACTGCCGGCCGCTACCCTGCTCAATGTTAATGTGCCGGATCTGCCTTGGGAAAAGTTGGCGGGTTTCCGTATTACCCGGCAGGGGAAACGCTCTTACTCTGATGTGGTGCGGGAAAATCTTGACCCCAGGGGGCGGCAATACTACTGGATCGGTGGCGAGGTGCTTCAGGGGGAGGATATCGAAGGCACTGATGCCGCCCTGGTTCGGGCCGGCTTTGTTTCGATTACCCCGATTCATCTAGATTTAACTAATTACCGGGCTCTTAAGCCGCTTGAAAACTGGGAGTGGAGTTGTTAAAAAAACAAAAAATCTACATAGAGACCTATGGCTGTCAAATGAATGTTTGTGATTCGGGAAAGGTCGTCCACCTTTTTGCAAATCTTGGATATCAGCCGACCAGTGACAGCCGCACGGCTGATCTTATCGTTATCAACACCTGCAGTGTGCGGGAGAAACCTGAACTCAAACTCTTTAGTGCTTTGGGTCGTTATATTCCCTTGAAACGGCAGCGTCCCGAATTGGTGATTGCAGTTGGTGGCTGTGTCGCCCAGCAGTGGGGTCGGAAACTCCTTGAGCGTTGTCCAGGTCTCGATATTGTTTTCGGTACCCACCAGCTCGATCACCTGCCAAGGCTGGTGGCTGAGGTGCGGGGTTCGCAAAAAGCTTTAAGTGTTACCGATTTTTTGGCCCGGCCCGGTGGCCTTGAGGTGATGGCCAGCCCGGCTCCGGCGACGGTCAGTGCTATGGTAACCATTATGCAGGGTTGTGATAATTTTTGCAGTTACTGTATCGTTCCCCACGTTCGGGGTCGTGAATACAGTCGGCCGGGCAGTGCCATCGTTGAAGAGGTTCGCAGGTTGGCTGAGAGCGGCGTCAAAGAGGTGATGCTGTTAGGCCAGAATGTTAACTCCTACGGTTTGAAGGCGTCGGGTGAGATCAGTTTTGCGGAACTTTTAGGTCAAGTTAACGAAATCTCCGGGATTGAACGAATTCGTTTTACGACTTCTCACCCCAAAGATATGTCGTATGAGTTGATCTTGGCTTTTGCGACCTTGCCCAAACTTTGTCCCTCCCTTCATTTACCCCTGCAGGCTGGCAGTGATGCTGTCCTAAAGCGTATGGGTCGGGGTTATACTGCAGCATCCTATCTTGAGAAAGTGGAAAAATTGCGCCAGGTGGTGCCCGATATCGCCTTGACTACCGATATTATCGTCGGTTTTCCCGGTGAGAGCGAGGCCGATTTTCAACAAACTTTGACTATGCTCGAGGAGGTGGGTTACGATCAGATCTACTCCTTTAAATATTCAACCCGTCCCGGCACCCGGGCGGCTGACTATGATGACATAATTTCTGATGAGGAAAAGCGCGAACGTCTGGCCCGTTGCCAGGCCCGGCAAAATGAAATAAGCCAAGCCCTTCTCCGAGCCCAGGTCGGCAAAATTGCCGAGGTACTGGTTAGCGGTTCTAGTAAGCGGGGAGAAGGTGAGTGGAGCGGCCGGACGCCGGAGAGCCGAATTGTGAATTTCCCGGCTCCGGTTCTGACTTCGGGCAAGATTGCGGCCGGTGATCTTTACCAGGTAAAAATAGTTGAGGCTTTCAAGCACTCCTTAAAAGGTGAGGTGGTGGCCGATGCCGGCTCCTGAGAAATGGCGTCAAAAGCAATTTTTGTCGGTTTATGTCGTGCCGCTGTTGCTTTATTGTCTGATTATCTTCTGGCTTTCGACCCTGAGTGATCCCGGACGTTTAAGCCCTTTTTCAGTGCCGGATAAGATTGCCCATCTTTTAGAATATACCGTCTTTGGTTTTCTCCTGATGCGGATGTTGACTTATCTTAGGCCGGAACGAGATGTCGTGCAGCATCTCATCTGGGTTTTGAGCGGTGCCTTGATTTATGGTTTGAGTGATGAGATTCACCAATATTTTGTTCCGGGCCGTGAGTTTTCCTGGATGGATCTGTTGGCCGATGGGGCTGGCGGTTACCTCGGGGCCCGTCTATGGATGATTTTCAGTAAGCGAGGAAAATATGATTGATCTGCATACGCATACGATTTTCAGTGACGGGGTGCTGGTGCCGGCGGAATTAGCTCGGCGGGCCTTGGTGCTGGGCTACAAGGCTCTGGCCTTTACTGATCATGTTGATTTTTCCAACCTCGATTTTATTCTGCCGCGCCTGATTACCGCCTGTACGGCCCTGGCCGACGAAATGGAGATAACCCTGTTGCCCGGAGTCGAACTCACCCATGTACCGCCGATCCTGATTGGTGGTTGTGTTGAAAAGGCTAGAGATCTGGGCGCGGCGGTGGTCGTGGTTCATGGTGAAACCTTGGTTGAACCGGTAGCTCCGGGAACCAATCGGGCCGCTCTTGAGGCAGGAGTTGATATCTTGGCCCATCCCGGTTTGATTTCGTTAGACGAAGTTAAGCTGGCGGTTCGGCAGGGGGTTTTTCTTGAAATTACGACGCGTCCCGGTCACGCTTTAGCCAATGGTCATGTTGCTCGGCTCGCCCGGCAATCGGGTGCTAAACTACTGCTCAATAATGACGCCCATGTCCCGGGTGATCTGGTTACTCTTGAGATGGCTGAAAAAATCGCCCTAGGCGCCGGTCTTAATGCCGAAGAGTGGCAAGAAATGCAGCGTAATGCTCAGAATTTGGTGGAGTGTAAAAATGCAGGAAGGTAGTTTGTTGGTGGATAAATTTAAAGATGAGGTCGGTACGGTGAGTTGGTCCTGGTTAAGGCCGCACGAAAAGCACGGCAGCCTTTTTCAGGTGGCTGAAGAGCTTGACCTTATCGAAGTTGCAGTTGAAGTCGCCGAAGATCGTGTCACTCGGATTAAAACCTGGCTTGAAAATGGTGACCTGACTCGGCCAATCCCGGATCAGGTCGAAGAGTGGAATAAGGTTGGCGGGCTTTTTTCCGGTATTATTGTTAAACCTTACGTATTTTTCAAGCCGGTTGTAATGGGTGGTGAGTGATTTATCACTGCGCCTCTATTATTTTTGGCAGCACTTCTTCTTCACCACTCTGATCATTGGTCGCCACCTCAATCCTGGTACCGCCCGGATAGTAAACCGAGATCTTGATGGAGGGCTCCCTATTCGGTTGGTGAGTTGCGGTGAGTTGTTCTTTCAGGTAGTGGGCGAATTGGCGGCCAAGACGTTCGGCATAGGTTATCGGGGTGTTGCCTGAAACCAGCAGGGCGAGTTGCAGTTGGTTGCCACTGATACTGATCTCGGCATCACCCACCAAAGCGTGATATTTGATTTGGGCGATGGCTTTGCTTCTGGCGTCGGGGGGCAGGCTTAACTTTGCTGGCGTTTCAGTGGTTGTGGGAGAAGCGTTTGATGTAACCTTTTGCCCGGGGTGGGGCAGGGGCGTTTTATCGGGGCTGATAAGGAGGGCGCTTACGAGAATAACCAAGCAGAAACCCGAAACAATCCAGAAAAGTGAAGTTTTTCCGGAGATCGAGATGGACTTGAGAAAACCTGGGCCGAACCCGGTTTTTTTTAGTTTTTCGGAACTTTTACCGACATCTGTCTCTTCTCGACCAACCCCCGGCGGTATGGAAAAGATGTGCCCGCATTCGGGACACTTCCCCTGGCTTGGGTTGGTTTTCGTGTCGGCTTTCAACCGGCACCGGGTATGACATTGAGGACAGGTTATACGCATCTATATGCCCGCTCCCATCCCGACACTCTGCGGTTCTTGATTTCACCCTCTATGTCATCAAATTCTTTAAGGAGCTCCTTAAAATCTATTATGGATATCATAAGTTCATGGTAACATATAAGATGGTATTACACAAATTGTATTTCCTCTCTATTCCGGGTCTCTATTCCGGGGACACCTTACTTAATTGCTTGCAATTAAGTAAGGTGTCCCCGGAATAGAGACCCGGAATAGAGAGGTTGATTTTTACCTGAACGGGTAAAAAATGGACGGCGGTTGTCCGGCTTTGCGGGGTTGGTGAAGCTCTTTTAGTTTCAGCATGGTTGAGAGGTCGGGGGAGTTTGTCGGTTTCCGGGTTGCGGGGACGGTATACTTATTGCAAATCGTCTATCCGTTGTTTGCCTGTTTTTTAGATTTGGTAAGTTGGAGGCTGGTTATTTTTAAGGAGGAAAGAGGATGAATTTTGGATTAACTGATGAACTAAGTATGTTGCGGGATACGGTGCGCAGCTTTGCGGCCGAAAAGATTGCTCCGTTTGCGGATGAATGGGATGCAAAGCATTATTTTCCATATGAAGAGGTAATTAAACCGATGGGCGAGATGGGCCTTTTCGGGACGGTGATTTCTGAAGAGTACGGCGGTAATGAGATGGGCTGGTTGGCGGCCATGATTATTACGGAAGAGATTGCCCGGGCCTCCAGTTCCTTGCGCGTACAGATCAATATGCAGGAACTCGGTTGCGCCTTTACGATTCAGCGTTACGGAAGTGATACTCTTAAAAAGAAATATATCGAAAAACTGGTTAGTGCCGAAACCCTAGGAGCCTTTGCGATTACCGAACCCGGAGCCGGTTCCGATATTATGGCAATGAAATCAACGGCCGTTGATAAAGGCGATCACTGGTTGATTAATGGCCAGAAAACCTGGATCTCCAATGCCACGATCGGTGGTATCAATATCTTTTATGCCTACACTGATCGTGATGCCGGTGGGCGCGGACTTTCCGCTTTTGTCGTCGATCTTGAGGAGAGTGAAGGTATAACCGTAACCGAGCTTGATAAAATGGGCTCTCTTTCATCTCCGACTGGAGAAATTATTCTTGAAGATACGAAAATTCCCAAGGACAATATTCTCGGCAACCCGGGTGATGGTGCCAAAATAGTTTTCGGCTCCCTCTCTCAGACTCGGCTTTCGGCTGCCGCTGGCGGGGTTGGTCTGGCCCAGGCGTGTCTTGATACGGTCAGCCAGTATGCCATGGAGCGTGAACAGTTCGGTCAGCCG
>DAOVTG010000235.1 GCA_030633185.1 Deltaproteobacteria bacterium | reverse complement strand
CCTAAAATCATGTTGCGATCACCGTCGCCGTCCGATGCCGCACCGAAAGCCGGAGCTTTGGCACTGAACATGACTTTGACCAGGTCTTTAGCGTATTTCAGGTTGGGATCGGGATGACCTCCGCCGAAATCGGGTTTGACCGTGCAGTTGAGAAGGCTTTCCGGGGCGGCTTTAAGGCGGCGGCAGAAAATCTCTTCGGCATAGGGGCCGGTAACCGCGTGCATGGCGTCAAAAAGAAAAGCAAAACCCTCACTTTTCAAGAGCTCTTCAATTGCCGGAAAATCAAAAAGTTCAGTCATTAAATCGGCGTAATCGCTAACCGGGTCGATAATTTCAATGGTCATCCCGGCGACCATAAAACGATTTTGCCGATTAAGATCGATATCCGGACTCTCGATTGTCAGGTAGCGGTCAAGTTTAAGACTTTCCTTATAGATCGCTTCGGTGATCTTTTCGGGAGCCGGGCCGCCGTTGGCGGTATTGAACTTGATGCCGAAGTCACCCTCCGGGCCAGCGGGATTATGGCTTGCCGAAAGAATAAAACCGCCGTCAAGGCCATATTTACGGATAATGCAGGAGGCCGCCGGAGTCGAGAGGATGCCGCTCTGGCCGATGACCATTTTTTTTAAACCATTGGCCGCTCCCAGACGGACAATTGTTTGCAAAGCGTCACAATTGTAAAACCGACCATCACCGCCAACCGCCAACTGTTTACCTTCCACATCTCCCAGGGCGTTAAACGTGGCCTGGACGAAATTTTCCAGATAGTGGGGCTGTTGGAAAACTGCTACTTTTTTTCTCAGTCCCGAGGTGCCGGGCCGCTGATCGGAGAAGGCCTGAGTGGTGATGGTTTGGCTTTTCATCTGGTTATTTCCTTAACCGGCACGCCGGGTTTCGATAAAGTCAGTCAACGAACTTATCGAAGCCAGGGCTTCGCGGCCCTCTTCCATATCCTTGATTTCGACGCCAAAATGTTTCTGGATGAGAACTACCAGTTCAACCGCATCAAGTGAATCGAGTCCCAAGCCCTCATCGCCGAACAGTGGGTCATCGTCGTTGATCTCTGAGATGTCAATCTCTTCCAGGTTCAACTCTTCAATTATTATCTTTTTCAACTGCTTCTGCAGGCTGGTTTCCGGCATATTTTTAAGACCTTTGTAGTTAGGGTTACTCTTCCCACATATCATAGAAATTGAAAAACTGGTACGGTTCTTTTGCGCAGAGATCCTCCAGGCATCTCACATAGCGGGTAAGATAGGGGGTTAAGCGGTCTAAAGGGCGCGCATCATGTTGGGGGATTTTGATGACTTGGGCTAATTCAATACGGTAACTATCGGGGCCGGTTTTTAGCGGAAAAAGGACGGCCAGCGGGGTGTCGGTGACGGCTGCCAATTTCCAGGCCGCCACCGGAAATTGCACAGGAGCGCCTAAAAAATTAATGGCTAGAGAGTTAGTTTCGGCACCCATGCGGCGATCGCCCATGATACAGACAATAGCGCCGCTATTAAGGGCCGCAACCATCTCCAGAGTGCCGCCCAGAAAACCGGTCGGATCGATGACCCTGTAAGGGTTTTCCCGGCCTGAATGCTCAAAGTAGTGGCGGTCGATATCACCTTCATCCTGTTGCATCAGCATATGAACCGGGCGTTTCAGTTTCGCCAGATAGATCATCGCCGCTTGCCAGCAGCCGACGTGGGTAGTCAGGATGATCAGGCCATCTCCGGCAGCCGCAAGATCGGCCAGACGTTTACCTTCGGGAAATTCAGTCTGTAAAATCTCTGGGCCGCAAATCCCGACCAGAGCCCGATCGACCAGCGAACGGCTTAAACTCATGATCATGTGAAAACTGTCGCTTAAGGCGGCAAACCCTTTACGGTCGGGGAAACGGCGTTCAAGGTAATACCGGCTCTTTCGGCGCTGGTCGGGTCGCAACAAAAGATAGTAAAGCACCACCGGATAGAGAAAAAGGTAGGCGATATGGCGGCCGCCAAGAGCGATTAAAAAATAGAAAAAACGATGTTGCCAGGGAGCCCCGACGCTGCGGCTGCTCCAGGTTTTGGAACCCTCTTTTTCTGTTTTATCGGTCACGGTTGTTCTCTTTAGTGTCTTTTAACTTCAGGGCTATGAAGTAGGTGATTAAGCCGATAGCTAAGGCCAGCGCCGGTCCCACCAGCAGCGATCCTAGGCCCCATTCCCAGAAGCGTTCCAGAGCCTGATAACCCAGAGTTTTAAGCGAGAGTTCGGTCAGAAATGTGCCGTGCCGCATAAAATAGCCAGCTTCAATACATAAAGCCGGGACAAAGGGCGGCGTACAGATATTGCCCGCCGCCAGAGCCACCACCTTATTGAGGCGGAAGTAGCCGGTAATCATCAGAATAATCATGGCCCGTAGGCCGAGTAACGGCAGGGCTCCAACAAATACGCCCAAGGCGACGGCAACCGCCAGTCGTTTAGGTGAGGTATTTTCTTTAAGGAGAAGGCGTAAACTGCGCAGAGGATGAAAGATCGAGACCGGTTCGGTCGGCGGCAGACCCTTGGCATCTAGCTGATTATGGGGCCAGGGCAGCATTGAACGTATTGTCAGCCGGGTATTTAAAAAACTTAAACGCAGGTTATCCCAGAGACGGTGAAAATGAGAGACATGTTCGTGGCGGGCCGGATAGTGAACTCTAATGTCGATCTCTTGCACCCGGATGCCGGACCAGGAGGCTCGAACCAGGATCTCATTTTCAAAAGCGTAACGTTTTTCGCGCCATTTAAAGGCTTCCAGAACGCTTAAGGGATAGGCCCGAAAACCACTTTGGCTGTCACCGATTTTGCGCCCGGTCTGAACCCGAAACCAGAAGTTCGAGAAACTGCGGCCGAAACGGGAACTGCTAGGAACGTAGGTCTCGTCAAATTTGCGGCAGCCGACGGTTATGGCCTCGGGATCTTTGCTGATTGCCGCAAAAAATTCGGGAATTTCTTCGCCATAGTGCTGGCCGTCGGCATCAATCGTGATAATGTGGCCGGCTTTAAGCTCCCGGGCTTTTTTAGCCCCGCTCAAGATGGCCGCCCCTTTACCTAAATTGCGGGGATGGTGGATGATATGAATGGATTGATCGAGTTTTTCACATTCTTGGACGGCATGGTCGGTGCTGCCGTCATCAACGACAATAATCAAATCCGAAAAACGTTGAACGTCGGCAACCACTTTTACCAAAGTTGCAGCATGGTTGTAAAGGGGAATGACAACTGCAATCTGCGGTGTCTCAGCCCCTTCTTCCGAGAGGTGGTAGGTGTTTTTTTTCAGTTGAGAATCATTCATTCTTTTTTACTTTCCGTACCGCGATTCATAATATCTATATATCCCGTGTAACTGAATAGCCGGTTTCGTTTTTGCGCGGTGAGTTTCCGCACAATATCGAGCTCCTCCAGATGGACGAGTGCCTTGTTTACCGTAGCCGGAGTGATGCTGGTCTTCTCCACCAGTCGGCCCGAGGTGGTGATGGGGTGTTCCATTAACGCTCGATGAACCCTCAGAGTGGATGCCGCCGCCCGGCCAAGATCACTGATTTTATCGCGATCTCGGTTCGACAGATCGAGAAGTTGCTGTGCTGTTTCCACCGCCTGTGTGGCCGTAAAGATGACCGCCTCGGCAAAGAAATCGAGCCAGGCTTCCCAATCGCCCGTCATACGTACACTATCGAGAAGTTCATAATAATACTGACGGTGCGTTTTGAAGTAGAGGCTTAAGTATAGCATCGGCTTACGCAGCACCTTTTGTTCGCATAGCAAAAGTGTAATCAGCAGACGCCCCAGACGTCCGTTTCCATCCAGAAACGAACGGATCGTCTCAAACTGTACGTGAGCCAACGCCGCTTTAATCAGAGTCGGCGTCGGTTCAGGCTGGTCGTTTAAAAAGAGTTCGAGTTTACTCATGCACTCCAGCACGTCCTGGGCCGGAGGCGGAACAAAGGTCGCATTACCCGGACGGGTACCGCCGAGCCAGTT
>DAOVTG010000100.1 GCA_030633185.1 Deltaproteobacteria bacterium | reverse complement strand
CGTAAGGGGCCATAATCATGATGTTGAGCGGGTTATCATCAACTACGGCAATTTTTACGTTTTTAATGGTTGAGTGGTTGTTTAAGGATATCGGGGTGCTGACGAGCGGTTTGGTTTGAGCGTTCAAGGCATACCGTAAAATAGAAAGTTGTCCCAATCCCGGGTTCACTTTCAAGCCACATGCGGCCGCCCATGAGCTCGACGAATTTTTGCGAAATCGTTAATCCTAAACCGGTGCCGCCATATTTGCGGGTGATCGATGAGTCCTCCTGGGCGAAACTTTTAAAAACCAGTTCCTGTTTGTCTGCGGGAATGCCCTTGCCGGTATCACGGACGAAAAAGAGCAGTTCCAGGGAGTCTTTATCCATCCGGCTGACTGTAACCTGGATCTCGATGGTGCCTTTTTTAGTGAATTTGTTGGCATTGTTGATGAGGTTGATAAGCACTTGTTTAAGCTTCAGTTCGTCACCACAGACCAGAGGCAGCCCCTGGATGCGGGGTAGTCGATATTCAATTTCCGGTTTCATACGGCCGCGAATGATGGCGGCGATTTCGTCAAGGAGCTGGTTGAGATTAAAATCAATCCGTTCAAGAGCCACAGAGCCGCTTTCGATCTTGGCGATATCAAGAATCTCATTGATAACTTGCAGCAGGTGGTCGCCGGATTCGTGGATGTAGCTTAAATATTTTTTCTCTTCTTTAGTCAGGGGGGTGATCTTGAAGTATCTGGGTAAAACCCAAAATGGCATTTAAGGGGGTGCGGATCTCATGACTCATGTTGGCGAGAAATTCCGATTTGGCCCGGTTGGCTTCCTCGGCTTTTAGTTTTTCCTGGTGCAGGGTGGTCGCCATCTTGGCTCCGACACTCCAGAGATAACCGATTTCATCGCTGCGTTTCATTGGAACATAGTCCGGCAACTTCCCTTTTTCAATGACACCTTTGGCCGCTCGGGCGAAACTTTTTAAAGGATTGACAATATAATACCCGAGGCCAAAGGTACCTGCACCCTGGAGACTATAAACGATTTGATGGGCCGGATCGAGGATGAATTGAAGGTCTGGTTAAACTGAGTCAGTGAACATCAAACCAAAAGAGTTTTTTTATCGGTTTTATGATTCAGGAGGCTGCCTGAAAAATACTATTCTCAGACAGCCTCCCGGTGCTTTTTACGAGGGCCTCTTGGTCGTTACAAAAAAAGTCTGCCTCCCGGCAGTTTCTATTAGCTTCAAGGGCCTTCAGATTCGAATACATAGTAGGCAAATCCGTTAGCATTGCCGATGGAAACGGTTACCGTAAACGACTCACTGCCAGTGTGGTAAAAGATTACGGAGCCGACATCCGAGGGTAGTGTTTTGGTGCCTTCGCCAGCGTAGAGAGATGCCATGGTTCCTGAGAGGATAGCGTACCCTGAAATTGTATCAAGATCGGTTTCGTAGGGCATGAGTATTCCAGCAACAGAGCGTTCGGATGGTGGAGGGGCCATGAGAGGCGGCATATACCATCCACTGGAGCCATTGTCTTTGGTGAAAGCGAGTTTCATGTCGGTAATCGCCGAGCCGCTGTTGTTGGTAATCGCAATGCCGGTCCACCAACCCACATCACTCATGGATACGACATAGGGAACTTTAACCTGTTGACCACTTACCGCGAGGGCGGATGAACTGCTGAGAATCAGGGCGCAAAATAGTGCGGCTACGAGCAATAAAAGCTGTTTTCTTTTCATTCTCTCCTCCTTTTTGTCGTAAATCATTGATTAATCTTATTAAGGTTAATGTAGCATATTGATCTGTAAATGCAACTATTTTTTTGGGCGGTCTTTAAATCTGTAAAGTCAATTTTCATGAAGAGGAGCGGGACAATATCAGCAAGGGTGGGGTTTTGCTAACGGGCCTGAATTGCCAGCATGGTAATATCATCTTCTGCTTCCAGTCCCTCTCCGAAATTCATAACCTGTTTGTAGATCTCCTCAATTAGCTCTGCCGGCTCTGAACCTTGCTGTTTTTTGATGATGCTCTGAAGTCGATCAAAACCAAACATCTCGTTTTTGGGGTTAATGAATTCGTTAATGCCGTCGGTGTGGCAGAAAACTGTATCTCCGCCTTTAAACGATACGGTTTCTTCTGTAAAAGGGACGAATCCGCCCATGCCGATCGGGGCGGCACCTTCATCCAGCCGGGTAAGTGAGCCGTCCGTATGCAACAGGAGGGGCGCCGGGTGGCCCGCACTAGCGTAGGTGATCTGTTTCCTGTCACCATCTAAGAGGAGGCAGGTCATCGTGAAATAGGCATCAAAGCGATCCATGGGGTATTCCCGATCCAGTATTTTCAGGAGCTCGCGGGGCGAAAAATTGTCTTCATGTCTGTGGATATACTGCTGGATACGTTGGGTGATGGAGACCGTAACCAGGGCGGCCGGAACTCCGTGACCGCTGACATCAACCATATAGGCGATAACCTTTTCCTTGTTCAGTTCGATCAGACTGAAAATGTCGCCGCCGACTGATATGCAGGGCTCATATTTCCAGGCGAAGGTGAAGGTTGTGTGATCTGGACAGGACTTTGGCAAGAGGCTGCGCTGGATGCCAGCGGCGGCCTCCAGATCCTTTTCAATCAGGAGGCGGCGTTCTTCAATAAGCTGTTTGCGGGTTTCAGCTTCCGTGATATCGTCAACAATAATTATCACCATATCCTTTTGGTTGAAGGATATGTATTTAACCGAGATCAGCAGATGTTTGTTGATGGTTTCGCCGGAAATGATAAAACTGCGGCTAATCAGCTGGCCTGAGGAGGAGATCTTTTTGGTCAGAGCCTTAACGATGGCGCTGCGAATCAGGCAGCTTTTGCACTCTTCAAGAGTTCCGCAATCCTTGCCCGCAGTAAGTGGAAAGATACAGCCTATGGCATTGCCGCAGAGTTGACCTTCGACTTCGGCTTCGCTTTTGGCAAAGATCTTCTCAAAAACCTGATTGACCTGGCGCACTCGCGCTTCATGGTCGACAACAAAAACGGCTGAATTGAGATGGTCAAAGAGGGTATTAAGGAAAGTGTTGGCCTCAACGGCATTTTCGAGCCAGATTTCACTCATTTGTAAATCTCCAAAGGGCAAGAGTTAGGATTTAGAGAAATACCTTGCTGATCTGTTGCTGTCAAGTTTAAACTCTGCATTATAAATAAGATATTCTGAACTTGATCTTTACTTAGTTGGGGAAATTTGCTAGTCGTAGCGGTCAGGTTATATTTTATCGAAAAAAATAAACTTCGATCATGTTGGATGTATAAGGAATTGGGAGAGATAGAATGGCAGTTATCGTTCAATACATCGTGGTCAGAAATGGAGAGCAGAAGATGACTTTTACCTCCAAAAAAGAGGCTGATGCCTATGACAAACTTCTTGATGTCGCCGACCAGATGTACACTTTTTTGCAGTCTGCAAAACTCGAGATGAGCGCTGATCAGTTGGAAGAGTTATCTTTTTATCTGGCCAAGAATCGTGAAACGGCCGTGGGTTTGTTGCGCGGTGGGAAAGCAAAAAAAGAGGCGGCGGTAGCTGTGGCCGGTAGCCGGGCAAGTAGCGGCCGGAAAACAGCAAAAGCCAAAAAGACGGCATCTCCGGATGCCGGTTTACCCGCAAGTAAAGTGTAAGCGGGGCAGGAGTTGCAGTTTGCGAAAAATAGTTTTGTTGGCGGCTCTTTTTTTACTGGCTTGGGGTAGTGTTGCCTGTCAGCCGCAGGGTTTGGCGACTGAGTTGAAAATAAAAGAATTTTCCGATTTGGCCGGGATTGGGGTTCGAGTCGGGATTGTTGATCCTGATTTGGGGCCTGCGGGTCGTTATGCCCGCCAGGTTTTGGCCAAGATGCGTCCGGCTGAGGCGGCAACTGTAGTCGCTATAGAAAAAAATATTGTTACCCACGAAAGCCATGTTCGAGCTTTGCTTGACAAGGTTTTGCGCCATGAAATTGATGCCGGGTTTGTCTATCGCAGTGATACCCTGAAGGTTAAGGATAAGATAACCGTTCTTGAGATTCCCGCGCCTTTTGCGGTTGCACCCGAATATGTTTTGGCCCGTATGCAGGGCGCCAAAGCCCCGGTAGCGGCGCTCGATTTTATCAATTGGCTTCTGGCCCCTGAACGGAGCGAGACTTGGCGCGAATATGGTTTTCGACCATTGTTATTACCATCCCTCAGAACCGTCACGTCTGTCGCCACTGCTATGGCTGGGCATCAGGTATCGGCAAAGGCTTCGCTTACGGTTTTTGCGGCGGCGGTTTTCTATGATGTTTTGCCGCAATTGGCGAAAGCCTATCGAGAAGAGAATGGGATTGTCGTAGAATTGGAGTTTGCCGGTTCCGGAAAGCTCTATCAGAAGCTGGTTCAGGGGGCGGTTGGTGATTGTGGTGCCGATATTTTTCTCTCGGCAGCGTCCTCATATGTTGCCGAACTGGAACGCCGGGATCTGGCCGATAGTGCCAGAACTTTTATGGGTAATGATCTTGTGATAGCGGTTTTTAAGACCGCAGCTGATTGATTTTAATGTGAAGTGGTCAAAATATCTATACTGAAAATTTCCGGTTTTTCCGCCCTGATGACGATGATTGTGCTTGGGGCGGGACTTTTTTTTGGTTCGCCGTTTTTAGCTCTTCTGCACTCTTTTGCTGCGGCTGACGGCTTTGGTGCACTGCTTAATCCTCAGATTTTGCTCGTGGTCGGTACCAGCTCGGTGCCGGCTTTGATGGCAACCGGGTTAGCGGCGGTTGTCGGAATCGCTCTTGGTTACCATTTTACGTTTCGCAAAAAAGCAGGCGGTCGTTGGTTAAAAACCTTTTTTTCCCTGCCTTTAGTGTTGCCGCCATCAGCGGCTGGCTATATGTTGTTGCTCGCCTTTGGCCGCTATGGTCTGATTGGTGCGCCTCTTTATCAAACTTTTTCCCTGCAGATAATGTTTACCACGACGGCTCTGGTTCTGGCTCAGTTTTTTGTCATCACGCCATTGATGATGCAGGCCGCAAGCTCCGCTTTTCAGCAGGTTCCGGAGTCGTTGGTCAAGGCCAGTCACTCTTTAGGGGCGGATGAGTATACGACGTTTGTCAAGGTTTTGCTGCCGCTTTCGCGGCCGGTGTTGGTGGCTGGTGTGATTACCGCTTTTGCCCGGGCTATCGGAGAGTTCGGGGCCACTATGATGGTGGCCGGTCGTCTTAAAACCATTCCAATTATGATCTATGTCAAGGCGATGGGTGGTGATGCTGGGGTTGCCGACGGTCTCTCGCTGTTGCTCGTATTGCTCTCATTTTTGGTGCTTTTCCTGGTTAACTTTCTCGGGGAGAAGCGTTGATATGGCCTTGGTTCTCGAAGATGTCTCTCTCCAAATTGATCGCAATCCTATTTTAGAGCAAATCAGTTTCCGCTTGCCGATAGGCCAAGTGCTGGTGGTCTTGGGAAATTCCGGGGCAGGTAAAAGTAAATTGCTGGAGGTAATTGCCGGTCTGCTTAAGAATCAGAGCGGCAGGATCATTTATGGAGGAAGGGATTTAAGCGCGCTCTCGCCGCAGGAGAGAAAAATCGGTTTTGTTTTCCAGGATTACGCTCTTTTCCCAAATCTGACGACCGAGGAGAACATCCTTTTTGGCCTGCAGGCTCGGCAAGCACCGGCCCGGGAGCAAGCTAAATGGCTTAAGGTTGTGACCACTGAGCTCAAGATAGATCATCTGCTTAAGCGTTTTCCGGCTGAACTTTCCGGTGGTCAGCAGCAGCGGGTTGCCTTGGCTCGTTGTATGGTTTTGCGGCCTGAAGTTCTATTGTTAGATGAGCCCCTCTCCGCCCTTGATGCCGCCAGTCGTGAACGGCTGGCCCTGCTCATGAAAAAGATTCAGAAAAAATATCGAGTGACGATGCTCTACGTTACCCATGATCATAATGAAGCTCGTTTTATGGGCGATCAAGTGTTGCTTGTTGACCAGGGCCGGGTCGTTCAAATGGGATCACCGGAGGAGATTTTTTCCCGTCCGGTTTCTCGTTTTGTTGCCCATTTCACAGCCACCAGAAATATTCTGCCGGGCCGAATTCGGGAGCGTTGCGGGGATGGACAGGCTCTAGTGGAGGTTTCCGGCGCCCAACTTTTGTCAACTTCTTTTCCGGTTCGGGGAGAAGATGTCTGGGTCTGCATCCGGCCGGAGCATTTCAGCTTTGTTGAAGCTTCGTCTGAAAAATCCGATGAGAATCTTATTTCCGGTTATCGAATCGCTCAGATCATTCCTCAGAGTGGGGCTACGGTGCTGGTTGAGTTGATGAATCGGAGAGAGCGCCTGATGGTGTTTGCTTCCAATCGCAGAGTTGAAGATCAGGGTCTGTTCGTCGATAATGAGGTAGATATTGTCGTTGCTGCCAGCCATGTCCATTGCCTGCCCCGGCAGCCGGAAGATATCTACTGCCGACCGGAGTAGTTGGGCTCTTGTTATGGATGAAATCCGTAGCTCAGGGAACTATGCAGAGTTAGGAAGACACCCAAGAATATTTTTCTGATGGGATATTGGTAGAAACAAAGAACTATGTTACGGTAACATTTTGTTGGAATCATAGTAACTTTTAAATTATAAATTAGATTAAGAGGTGAAATTATGCGTTGCTTTGCTCGTTGGGAAGAAGATAAAACTTCAGGGATTTGCTTTAGAGACCAGACAATTCTTCAGTTTGGTGAAAACTGGGATTTGCTGGCTAATTTTATTTTACTTAACCCCGGAAGTGCGATACCATTAAACAGTGAAGATAAGACTCAATATCTCAGATCCAAGGCATTACCCTTTTTTGTTGAACCTGATGCCGGAGAGAGATATTTTGAATTCAGTATTGACCGTCTGATGAATGATTTGATTAAACTGTTCTCAAATAGTTACTCGGGCGGAGTCATACGTTTATACAATCTGTTTAATTTGAAAAATCAGCATTCAGAAGTGGCATTGGAACAATTTTCAAGTAATTCCAGTCACGCTAAAATGTTTGCCAACGATAAAGAAATTAAATATTGTGATGCTCCGGTCATTATCGCGTCGGGAAGCAAGGTGAAGAAATCAGCAATTTTGAAACAGGAATTAATTAAATACATAAAATTAGCCCCCCAAAGTAACCTTTACAAATTGTCAGGAATCGAAAATAATCTATTTTCAATAATTAAAGCTACTCTAGATGAATCTTGCTATATTGACAGTTATCACCCGTCATATACGTTCAAATATGGGAATTCGACCAATCTTGGTGAGTTGGCAATTATAACATAAGGGGTTACTTATCAATCCCTAGGAGGCTGTCCGAGAACGTCTTCTTCCCCAGCTCGGCGTTATTTTTTGAAAATAATGCTCGGGATACTAAGGGTATACCTGTGCTTATTTTCAAAACACCTCGTTATGAGAAAAAATTGCTATTCTCGGACAGGCTCCTAGACCCACGTCACCAGACAAAACTGACCAATATCGACCAAGCCCTGAATTGTATGGGTAATAAAATGGTTGTAGGGGTCTCGTAGTAAGGGTTGGCCTATAGCCGTGGGTCAACGTATTCACTTTCCAAGGCTAATACTCCGAAAACACTTTCGTGTACTCTTCGCAAAGGTTGATTCTTTACAAATCTCTCAAGTCCTTCTATTCCTAGAGCAAATTCTCTCAAAGCTAAAGAACGTTTTCTTGAAAGCCCTCTGTTTTTTAGTCTTTCAATGTTTTCAGGCATGTCATATTCTGGCCCATAAATGATACGCAGGTATTCACTTCCTCTGCATTTTACGGCGGGTTGAAGCAGCTCTTCTTTCTGATGAGCAATGAAGTCGTAAGGTTTGACCACCATTCCTTCACCGCCTTTTTGGGTCAGATCTAACCACCAATCAACTGCTTCTTTGATACTGCCGTCATCTTTTGTGTCAACTACCTTGTATGGCGTTGCCCGAAATATTTTCTCGTCTGCCTGGCAGATAACTTTTATGTTTTCCATGTGCCATTCATGGTTTTTGTCTACATAAACCGCACCCTCTGTTGCCAGCAGGTGAAATGGAGCCAATTTATAATCTTCAACCGAATTGATTTCCCAACAATAATTCCTGTATGCTTTTATATATTTGGAAATGGCTGATTTCTTGCGGCTATATTTGTCAAGAGCGTTTCTTGCTCCATCAATTCCCCTGTCGAGGGCCTTTTGTAAAGCCAACTCAACTTCTGTCAGGGATGTTTGGGCGGCAGCTCCAACAGAGGCGTATTGGTCTTTGAGCAGGGATTGCGCTTTTGCAGACCAAGGCATCAACTCGGCATCGAGACAAACCCACACGAGAACCCATGTGTTTTTCTTCGCAAATGATTTTCTCAACGCCTCTTTTCTTGTAGTAGTTGAAGGCTTGGTCAGGATGTTCGAGAAAGTTGGGAATTTCACTTGTCCCGCAGGGAGACATTGTCGGTGGTAGGTAAATCAACCATTTTGGATTGACAGCGAAGCGACTCATTACTTCTAAAGCAGCAATAGAGTTTTCCT
>DAOVTG010000008.1 GCA_030633185.1 Deltaproteobacteria bacterium | reverse complement strand
CTGTAAAGCATCACGACTCTCAACCCAGACCAACCAGAACTGATCCCGAGCCGTATCATAGGCGGCTTTCGGCAATTTACGCGAAATCAGTTCATCTCCACCAATAGGGGTGTAGTCAAGAGCAATCTCACCATCCAAATCCGCCGCTGTGGGACACGTCGTGGGAAGTGAAGAAGTGTCGAGAACGTCGTAATAGATATAACCCTCATCAGCCGCACCCCGCGTATCCTGCCAGGCAATCAGGATATTATCATCACCGCTGCTGTAGGCAGCCGTCGGTACCGTCTGGTTACCGGAAGCCGTACTAATAGCAATTTCATCACCACACAGCGTACCATCGTCGTTAATAAAACGACCGTAAATATCGGATCCAGTGGTACTCCAGTTACGCCAGTCTTCCCAGACCACAAACCATTTATTTTTATCCGGCAGGGCGATAATCGAGGGGTTCTGTTGATCGTCATAGAGCAGGTAAGGAGGATCTGACGAAGCGTCATCATTTGGATAAGGAGCATCGCCAATCGAAATGGGAATATTATCACCCTCGTTAGCGGCTTGAACCGGTGTGATCGAAATAGCTGTCCCAGCTATAAACAACAAGAGAGCCAGACAAAGATAGCGTAGCGAACGATAACTTTTGTTACCATTCAGCCGATCATTTATCATTCCTGTTGACTTCATACTTCCCCCTGACCCGGATGAACCGGAAACAAAAAAAATTTAATTTATAAATAAATTGAAAATGGTAACTTCCAAGTAACAACTTTTTTAGCCACAGACCCACACAGACAACCCCAGACAAAACCCCTTTGTCTGTGTGGGTCTGTGGCTAATTATTGAAAGTGACATATAGTTACTTCTAAATATGTGGCTGCGCCAGCAGTCTGGGACGCTATTCAGGTTCTGTCTTAAAACTTGCCGGGATTGGGGTCATTGCTGGTTCAAGGTGCGCAGCACCCCAGCTTTGACCCCGTTTATGAGAGCGAAGCAAAGTTCGCCGCTATTTATTGTAACTTTATGGTGGGCACCTGAATAGTTACTTTAATTAAGCTATTTTTTTCCCCATCAAACCATGGTCTAACTCAATGGTGTAGGATAAGATAGTGTCAAGATTGATTTTTTGGGATGCCGAAAGAATTTCAATACCGGTAAGCTTCCCATCATCAGTGGTATCAAGATTAATTCCTTCTGAGATTTCAATAACCCCATCCGGCCTTTGCTCACCAAACTCGATATACAGAACATCAACCTCTTCATCATAATGTACTTTCACTATTTTACCCCCTTTTTCAAAGGATAACTTGTAATCACCGTCAAAATACTTCTTCTCACCGAAACAACAATTTTAATAGGATATTTAAAACCGGCAACGTCTCTAATCAACTCATATTCACCATCGTCAAAACGCAATTCAGAAAGTATTTCCCCAATTACAGACTCTTGTATTCCATATAATTTCGCTCTTCGTTTTGCATGACGAGAGAATGTTACCTTCACTTAACTTGCCCTTCATTGATGCTTATGCAATTTTTGCCATTTTCTCAGCAATCACCTCGGCAATCGGTAACTCCAAGAAGATTTTCTCAGGAAACAAATAATCTTCACCGGATTCATCAACAACTCTGATTTGATTGTGCTTCAAGGCCCCAGAGTCAGGTATAACCTCATACAGTTTCCGTCGTTCAAGCGATGTCTGATAACCGCTATTATCCAAACAAACTACAAATCTATGCATCTTGATATACCCCTAACCAACATATCTCTTTATCTTAAACTCACGTTTACCTATTCCTAATGCGTCGTACATAATAACGTATTTCTATAAAACTTTACGATTTATTATCGCTAACCACCGTCGGTTCAATCGGGATTGTCAGAAGATCACCCTCAACAGTAGCGATAAAGCTGTGAACCAGACTGCTGGTGGCTCGACGAATCGCTTTGGCAATCAATTTGCGATACTCTTGATTAGCATAGACACTCTCCGGTATAACTTCGACCTCGGAGCGGTTACTCCAGAGCAGGCGACCGGTGCGGGCATCTTGAATCATGATCCTGATCTGCACAACCGCTCGTGGAACTTTGCCGCCGTTATGGGCGAGATAGGCGGCACTGGCACCGGCAACCCCCCAAAGAGCCGTATTTAAGGCGTGATAATCGGTAACACTGGTCACCGTCGGGCCAAAAAGAGGATGGCCGGAACTCTCGGTCTTTTTACTCTCATCGAAGGGGGAATTTTTGTTGGCATGGCCGATGGCACTACCCAAAATACCGCCGATCGCCATCTTGTCCATCAGTTCATAATTTTCTGATTTTGCCAAACCGAAAAGCAGGCGTTGACTGCTGTTGAAAAAAAACGGCAGCATACCGACATGGAAGGGATTGAAATCGTCTTTGGCAACCCCTTTTTCGAATTCAATCAAGCGACCGCGGACAATATAGTCGGCCCCGAAGAAATTCCCTATCTTGGCAACTTCCTGACTGCTTAAAGAGATATGGAGGGCGCTACCTGAAGTCCCACTATCTTTCGCCCGCTGCTGTTGATCTTGCTTTTCGATTTCTTCATTGCGGGTGATGGCGTACTGAAGTTCCTGGATCATAGCCGCCGACCAGTCGCCGCTATCGACTTCGGAACGCATGTAGTTATTATTAGGGGTTTCGGCAAAGAAAATTTCCGGTGGTTCGATAATATGTTCGTCTAAGAGGTACTCGACTACATCCTCCTCCAAGGCTGACATCAAACCGTACCGGGCAAACTCATCTTCCAGGGCTTCGGTCACCAAAAGGTTACGCCGCCAGTAGAGCTCCGGACTTGAATCCGGGGTGTAGTCGGCAAAGGGCATGATCACCACCCGTTTACCCGAAGGCGTGATTCTATCGGTCGGAACCGGGCTTAATGTCTCTTTTGTCACCTGCCCGCAAGCAACCGACATCAATACCATAACGACTACAAAGGCAATATACTTCAGTTTCATCATCCAATCTCCTCCCACAACCTATACTTCAATTTCATACCAATTTTTAACACTTTCACCAAACGTAATTCAACTTTGTAATTCATAACAATGAAACCAGGCAATGTCAACTAATTAGTCAATATTACAGCATAATCACATTGATGAACCGGTTTTTTTTCAGGTTTGTAACCAAAAACGTAACTATTCAGCTAACCCGCGAATTCCCGGGACATAAAAATTTACTTGAGGAACCGGCACTCGGCAATAATATTCATACGATCCGAACATCGTATGCAATCCATGTACCATGTACCATAAAACTAAAAAAGGGCTTCCGCTCTGCGGAAACCCTTTTTTTAGAGAGTACCTATCTTACAATAAACTATTCGCTCTTCGGAACCGCCGGTTTTTCCTGAACTGCGGGTTCGACGGCTTTCTCCGGTGTAGTTTCAGACGCCGGTGCTGTAGAAGTTTCCGGGGCAACTGGAATCACCGGAGCTTCAACCGCCAGCGGAGTGTAATCCTGCATCACTGTGCCCTTGGCCCGATGCGCCGACATCACGGTCAAAGAGATTGAAGTCATCATAAAAATAGCCGCGACAATAGCGGTCAAACGGGTAAAGAATTTACCGGAACCGGAACTCCCAAAAAGGGTCTGACTGCCACCGCCGCCAAAAGCCGCCCCCATACCACCGGCACTACCGGACTGAAGCAGAATCACGATGATCAGAACAAAGCTGACGATAACATGGACAGCAATTAGAATAGAGGTCAAAGCATTATCTCCAATATTATAAACTTCCTTAAAATGAAACCGTAAAACCATGATGGCGTCGTAAAAAGTCCGATCTACTGCGCTGTTGTGGTTTTTCAGGCACTCGACATACTACATGTATGGTCTCGTGCCTGAAAAACCACAACATCTTGTATATCGAAATTTTTACTTAGCCATCCCGTGACTTTTTACGAGGGCATCAAACCATGGAAACGGGCCATTTACCAACAAGTGCGAACAAAGTCAAGAAAGAAAGGCAAAAAAAAAAATCAAGCCATGGCGATTTGTAAAAACGACTCAGGGTCAAGCGATGCGCCACCAACCAGCAGACCATCGACTTCGGGTTGGGCTAGAAGTTCCGCCGCATTCTCAGGCTTGGCACTACCCCCATAAAGAATAGGCACCCTCGCGCCCCAGGGAAATTGCACCTCTAAAAATTTACGAATCCGGGCATGCATTAAACGGGCATCTTCAGCGGTTGCTGTCTGCCCGGTACCAATTGCCCAAACCGGCTCATAAGCAACAATCAAGCAACTTCCTGGAAACCCGTCAAGACCGCTTTTTAATTGACTGATTACGACCTCAAAAGCCTTTCCCGCTTGACGCTGATCCAGAGTTTCACCGACACAAAAAATCGGTGTCAGGCCACCTTCGGCAACGGCTCGGGCTTTCTGCCGCAAAAGATCATCACTCTCGTCAAATATTTGACGGCGTTCAGAATGACCCACCAGAACATAAGCTGCCCCGGCATCCTTGAGCATGGCCACCGAGGTTTCACCGGTAAAGGCTCCGACTTCCTGAAAAGCACAATTCTGGGCCGCCAACCCGACAGCGCTGCCAGCGCAACGCCCGGCCAACGCCGCCAGCAAAGTAAAATTCGGGGCCAGCAAGAGCTTTCGTGAAAGTTTTTTTCCGGCCAATCCGGATAACAGGGTATCAACAAATTCCAGCCCTTGACTCAAAGTCAGATTCATCTTCCAGTTACCGGCGATAATTTGCGGAATTACAGTCATCACTCTTCCTCTAAGGATCTATTACGACAATTTTCCAGGGCCTTGACCGCGGGCAGGACTTTGCCCTCCATCAACTCAAGAAAGGCCCCGCCACCGGTAGAGATATAGGAAATTCGATCAACTTCACCAGCTTTATGAACAGCAACATCGGTGTCCCCGCCGCCAACTATTGTCAAGGCATAGGTGCTGGCAATATTGTGAACCATTCCTAAGGTCCCACGACTGAAAATCGGTACTTCAAAAACCCCCATCGGGCCATTCCAGACAATTGTCTTGGAATCCTGGATCACCTCATTAAACAGGGTTGCCGAAGCCGGCCCGATATCAAGCCCCATCCAATCTTTGGGAACCTCCTGAACCGGCACAATCTTGGTTTCGGCATCAGGAGAGATAGAAGGTGCTGCGACACAATCAACCGGCAGATAGAAACGCACCCCCCGAGCAATCGCCTCATCAAAGATTTCCCGAGCCTGATCAACCATGTCGGTCTCAATCATCGATTTTCCGAGGCCGAATCCCTGCGCTTTGAGAAAAGTAAACGCCATCGCCCCGCCAACAATAATACGATCGACGGAGTTAATCAGATTTTTAATGGCGTGCAGCTTACTGGAGACTTTTGAGCCGCCAATGATGGCGGTCAGCGGCCGCAGCGGATTTTCCAGAGCCCGGGCAAAGTAGTCAAGCTCTTCACGCATCAAAAAGCCCCCTACACAGACGGGAACGTAATCACATACCCCGACCACTGAAGCATGAGACCGATGAGCGGTTGCGAAGGCATTATTGACATAAATGTCAATACCGGCAACCAGAGCTTTTGCAAACTCAGGATCATTTTCAGTTTCGCCGGCGTAAAAACGTAAATTTTCGAGCATTAAAACAAAACCGGGAGACGCCGCGGAGATGTCTTTTTCAACCCCCTCACCGATGCAATCATTGAGGAAAACCACCTCTTTTTTCAAAAGTCGGCTCAATCTTCTGGCTACCGGTTCAAGAGTATATTTTTCCACCACCTTACCTTTGGGACGACCCATGTGGGTGGCGATAACAATAGTGGCATTCTCATCAAGCAGATAGTTTATACTTTTGAGAACCCGACGTATACGTATGTCATCAGTGATATTGCCTGAATCATCCATGGGGACGTTAAAATCGACCCGCATAAGAACCTTTTTCCCGTCATAAAAACCTTCCGGAACCTGATCAAGATAACGAACGCTCATCTCATCCCCCTTTAATTTAATCCGACCTTTTCGGCAATATAGAGAGTCAAATCGTTGAGGCGGCAGGCATAGCCCCACTCATTATCGTACCAGGCCATGACCTTGATCATGGTTCCCCCGATAACATTGGTCAAAGGCGCGTCAATAATAGATGAATTGGGATTTAAGTTAAAATCCAACGAGACCAGAGGTTCATCGGAGACCGCCAGGATTCCTTTGAGATAACCTGCGGCAGCTTGACGAAAAGCATCGTTAATCGCCTCGCTGGTCGCGGCTTTTTCACTCTCAAAAACGAGATCGACCATGGAAACATTGGGGGTCGGCACACGCACCGCAAGGCCGTCAATCTTACCTTTCAACTCGGGCAGGACGATACCAACTGCGGCCGCCGCTCCGGTCGTCGTCGGAATCATCGACATCGCCGCGGCCCGGCCGCGGCGCAGATCTTTATGACGAGAATCAAGGATCTGCTGATCCCTGGTATAAGAGTGTATGGTAGTCATCATACCTCTTTTGAAACCAAAATTTTCGAGCAGCACTTTGGCGGCCGGAGCCAGGCAGTTGGTCGTACAGGAGGCATTCGAGATGACATAGTCCTTTTCGGCGTCAAAAATATCTTGATTCACCCCGAGAACAATGGTTGCGTCAGCTTTTTTTACCGGAGCTGATACGATTACCCGTTTGACGCCAAGATCAAGAAAAACCGAAGCTTTTTCCCGATCACGATAGAGCCCGGAGCACTCCATAACAATATCAACGCCAAGATCCCGCCAGGCGACATCTTTAGGATCGCGACTCGCGATCAGCTCAATACGTTTGCCGTTCACGGTCAAAAATTTATCCCCGGCCACAACCTCTGCATCAAGACGACCGGCAACCGAATCATATTTCAGTAGATGAGCCATCGTCTGGGCATCATCAGTGGTGCTGACAATCGCCTTAAAACTGAAACGATCATCATTAACCGCTGCCCGCAGGCAATCCCTGCCAATCCTGCCAAAACCATTAAGTGCAACATTTACAGCCATATCACCCTCCCTGCAAAAGAAACATGAAGACTGTTTGCATTACGGTTTTTCTCTGCATCTCCGCGTCTCTGCGGGCAAACGCTTTTTATCTCCCGCAGAGACGCGGAGATGCAGAGAAAGGCATAATACAATCAGACCCCGAAGTTAAACGATTAAAGTTGTAAAATCATTAGCCCTTTTAATTGCACAAAAAAGCACATTAGTCAATCAATAACAAAAAAACGCCGTGATCAAAACCACGGCGTTTAAAAGATTTTCCGAAAGAACTTAACTGGATATTGTCAATAAAGTTCGTAACTATTCAGGTCTTGTCCTCGGACTGTCTCGATGTGGGGACATTGCTCCAGGCAGGGCGCAAGCCCGAGCCGGTCTGAGCTGTGTCCCCTTCGAAGTGGGCGAAGCAATATCACACACTATTTGCTATAACTTTATGGTGGACACCTGAATAGTTACAAAAAACTCAGCTTCCACCATAACTATGCAGACCTGATAATAACAAATTCACCCCAAGGTAGGTAAAGAGAACCGCGACAAAACCGATAATTGAGAGGGTCGCAGCTTTGACTCCGCGCCAACCTCGAGTGACGCGGGCATGCAGGAAAGCGGCATAGATAAACCAGGTGATCAATGACCAGGTCTCTTTCGGATCCCAACTCCAGTAGGTGCCCCAGGCATAATTGGCCCAGGCAGCCCCGGTAACGATACCAATCGTCAACAGAGGAAAACCCACCGCAATCGCTTTGTAAATAAGTTCATCAAGAACCTGAGAAGTTGGGAATGAGGCCAGTAATCCACCCGTACCTTGACGATCCTCAAAACGCTTCTTCAAAATATAAGTAAAACTTACGCCGCAGGAGACCGCGAAAGCGGCATAACCGAGAAAACAGGTCACCACATGCGAGATCAGCCAGTTACTCTGCAGAGCCGGAACCAACGGTTGAATGGTCTCATTAACATTTGGCGAAATTGTAGCATAGGCCATACCGAGATAAGCAAACGGGGTCACAAAGGCACCCAGAATAGAGAGCTTATATTTGTATTCAATGTAGAGATAGAGCATAATGATCGTCCACGAAAAGAAGACCAGAGACTCATAGAGATTGGACATCGGCGCATGTCCGATACCAAGCTCGTAGGATTCATACCAGCGCAGGCCGATAGCTACGGTCTGGGCCAAAAAACCGGCCGCCAGAATTATCGTAGCCAAACGGGCCACCCAAGGGCGGCGAAAGGCGAGATAGGTGAGATAAACTACCATTGCCGCCATGTAAACAAAGGTCACTATACTAAAAATATAGGTATTCATTAACGATCCTCAAAAAGGTTTTGGTAGTAAATCAATCCCAGACCTTGACTTTTTCCGCGAACGCTTTGAACTCCAACTCGAAGGAGGGCTGATTCTTATTGGCATTGCCAACCAGAACCAACTGCAGACGCTCAGGTTTGTCAGGGTTTGGTGCCAACCGCAGCCACAAACGCCGGTGTGACATAAAAAAAGCAACATAGAGACCTAAAATCATCATAATGCAACCGATCCAAACGACCCAGACTCCGGGATCTTTATTGACCTGTAAACCAGTATAATAGAGTTGCTCAATATTTTTAAAGACGCAGAATTCGGACGTTTTACGATTCTCTTCACCGAATTTAGGAAAACGCAGAAAGACCCAGAACTGATAAGGTTTTACCCCCTTGCCCGGATCCCGCAAAACCTTAACCGCCGGCCCCATCCGCATGGAGTTTTCCTCAAACGTTAACACCTCAATCCAGCCCCAGTTTTCAGGCAGGCGTAACGGGCGGCCGACCTCCAGTTTCAAGGGCAGCACCAACCCGGTTTGCCTGAAATTAAGTTCCAGATCAACGAGGCCGCCGTAGGCTCCGTAACTGGATTGATAAAAAGTAAAACCTTGATAGGAGATCGGATGGTTGACCTCAATAATCTTCTCTTTTACCGGCTTCCCGTTATCATAGATTATCAAATCACTGGAGTACTCTTTAGGCCCGCCGCTTTCATAAAATTCAACTTCAAAATCACGGCATTCAACCGAGAAACCAAGATCTATCGAAGTCTGCTGATCACCGTAAGTGAAAAAGGTGCTGATCTTCTCACCTTCCGGAATATTAACATAACCCTTGACACCAAAAAGAGAACCAATAATTCCACCGGCAAAAATAATCAGGATACTAAGATGGACAAAATAGACCCCCAATCGAGACCAGCGCCCTTTTTCGGCCGCGTAGTGAAGTTCCGGGCCGGCTTCACCGGCATGCTCTAACCATTGCCAGCGCCCCGGCCACAAACCTTCAAGACGGGGGAGCAAAGAGGCCGGATCCTCCGGCAGCAGCTCCCAGGAACGCCGCCCAACCAAAGCCGGCACCGAAGCCTTCTCCAAGGTCTTGTCCAACAACCTGGTAGGGTGCGAAAAAAAACGCCAGGTTCTCGGGAAGTGCTTCCAGGAACAGGCAATCAGGTTGATGGTCAAAAGCGTCATAATCAGGACAAACCACCAAGAGTGGTACATGTCAAGAAAGCCTATCGCCTTCAAAATCGTATAAGTTGACTCCTTATAGATCTTGAGATAATCAGCCCGCAGCATATTCTGCGGAATCACGGTTCCGATAATCGAGACCAGAGCCAGAGTTATCAGCAGAAAAATAGTCAGCTTCAACGACGAGAAAAAAGCCGTAAACCCGCTGACCAACGACCCCTTCTTCTTCAACACTTTATTAGCAGCCAATTTCAATACCTTTTTAATACAGTTTCCCATCTTTTAACACAATCAATTATTTCAGTCAATAAAAAAGGGGCACCCTTTTCAGGGTGCCCCTTTATATACATTCTTACTCTCTTGATCAACTATTTTTTGTGGCAAGCTTTACAAGAAGACGGCCCGGTCTTTTCGCCGGCTTTTTTCATTTTCTTGTGACAATCTTTACAACTTTTATGCAACGCTACTTTATTGTTGATCTTTTCGCCGGATTTTCTTCCGGTATGACACTCGCTACACTTTTTAGGATCGCCTTCACCTTCCCAGGTATGGTGACAATCTTTACAAGCAAGAGCCTCATGTTTTTCATGTGCAAACTTTACCGCCGGTTTCTTGTCACTTTTCATCTTCGCAGTAACTGTAAGTTCACCTGCAGGGCCTGCAGGAGCAGCAAAAGCCACAACCGACATAGCCATAAAAGCCACCAGTGCCACCAACATAACAATCTTTTTCATCCTCATCTCCTCCACGTTAAATTAAAGTTAAACATGTATCTGCATCATCATGACGCAACATCCTCAATGTAAAAGTGCATATGTATACAAAATATTTGATATTCCTGTCAAGCTAATAAGAAACAAAGCGCCAAAATAATCGGCGAATAAACATACCATTTAAGTCAGATCAAGAAACCATCGTCACTATTTGCTGAGCAAGTTTATCGATCCCTTGCGCTATCTCCTTAAGGCCCGGCCCCAGCATATAGGCTGGCGTAGTCACCAAACAATTACGCTGATCAATGACGATTTCATAAACCGGACACTCTTGATGCCGGGCTCCGAAGGATTCCAAGATTTTTGCGGTCGCCAAATCGTTGCCAATCGTCAATTCAGGTCCAAAATCGCCTAAAGCTCGAGCTAGAACTGCTGGTGCTATACAAATCGCACCGATCGGCTTTTTGGCTTTATGCATATCCCGCAAAAGCCGTAAAACCTCCGGATGAACCTCCGCCTGAGCTCCGGCTACGGCAAAATCAGATAAATTTTTCGCCGCTCCGAAACCACCCGGCAAAATCACGGCATCAATATCGGATGCCGTGATATCAGCCAGATCACTAATCTCTCCCCGGGCAATCCGGGCCGATTCGACCAACACATTGCGGGTCTCACTGACGGCTTCGCCTAGAAGATGATCAACCACATCGCGCTGTTTAATATTCGGAGCCATGCAGAGACGCTCAACCCCAAGCCGATCCAGAGCCAGCATAGTTAATACCGCTTCATGAATCTCCGAGCCGTCATTGACACCACAACCCGCCAACAAAACCCCAATTTTTACCATCACACACTCCTTACATTTGTTAATCCAACTTTTCCGCCAAATAGAGTGTCGCAATCCCAAAAGTTAAACTATGATAGCGGCACTGCCTGAATCCGGCCTCTTTGAGCCAGCCGACAAATTCATCTCGGGAAGGAAATTTCGCCACTGAATCGGGCAGGTAACGATAGGCGCTGCGCCTCGCAAAAAGCCCGCCGATCAACGGCAAGACTTTAAAAAAATAGAAATTATAGAGAGTCCGTAACCAAGCCATCTGGGGCTGGGAAAACTCCAGCACCACAAGGCGGCCATGCGGTTTCAGAACCCGATAGAACTCAACTAAAGCTTTTTTCTTGTCGACTACATTACGAATCCCGAAGGCAATCGTTAAGAGATCAAAATCAGCTTTGGGAAAAGGCAGCTCTTCAGCCGACGCCGCCACCAGTTCGATCCCGGCTTGAGCCCGATCGATCTTGATTTTAGCCAGATCAAGCATCGCCTGACTGAAATCAAGCCCGACAATTCGAGCTTGAGGAGTTTTTTGCCGCAAGGCCAGACTGACATCCCCGGTACCACAGGCAACATCGAGAATCGCCCTACTCTCTTCCCGCAGAGCCATACGAACCAGCGTCTGCCGCCAACTCTGATCGATACCAAGACTTAAAAGACGATTAAGAAAATCGTAACGCGGGGCAATTGCTGAAAACATCTCCTGAATCGCCCGGCCCCGATTTTCATTGTCAATGCTCTTATTGTCATTCATAGTTATATATATTCACAAAAGTTAAGTCGCAGCGGATAGCAGCGAACTTTGCTTCGCCCTCTTCGACTGGGGACACAGCTCAGCCCGGCCTGGAGGTATGTCCCCGCCTGCGGAGGCTTGGTAAAAAACATCATAAAGGCTTGAAGGTGTTACTCTTTTTCATCTTCAACCGCGCCTGATGTTTCCGAAAGTTCAGCCGTTTCCCCTTCGACAACTTCTTCGACGGCCTCAACTTCACCTCTCTCCATACGCTCTTGAAAAGTTCGTTCAATCTCCTCGCCTTCCGGCAGCAGGGCTACGGAAACGAGCCGCTCTTTCTCTAAATCAATACGAAAAACCTTGACCCCCATGGTGTTGCGGCCGACCACCGAAATATCAGCAACCCGGTTGCGGGTAATTTTCCCGGCATCAGTGATCATCATAACCTGGTCGGCATCACCCGCCTTGAGAACCGCGACGACACGACCGTTTCTCTCGTTCACCTTGATCGTAATCACACCTTTACCGCCACGTGAACGAAGGGGATAATCATCAATTGGACTACGCTTACCAAAGCCATTTTCGGTAATCGTCAAAACCGTAGCCTCCGATCCGGAGAAAACCTCAAGACCGACAATCTGATCATCGACCCCCAACCTACAGCCTCTTACCCCTTGCGAAAGCCTACCGGTAGAACGAATTCCGGAAGCTGCGAAATGAACCGCCTGCCCCTGACTCGTACCAAGGAAAACCGTATCACTCTCACAGGCAATCTTGGCGGCAATCATCTCATCTTCGGAACGTAATGTAATACAGCGAATCCCGCTCCGGCGAATATTTTCCAGCGAGCTGAGATCGAGTTTCTTGATAAGACCTTTGCGGGTCGTCATCATGACAAAAGTATCTTGGGAAAATTCCCTTAGAGCCAGAACCGCTGAAACCTCTTCACCTTCACCGAGTTGCAGAAGATTAACCAAAGCCTTACCCCGTGAGGTCGTACCTCCTTCAGGAGCCTGATAGACCTTGAGTCGGAAAGCCCGACCCTGATTGGTAAAAAAGGTCAGGTGGTCATGGGTTGAAGCGACAAACATCTGCTGGACAAAATCCCCTTCCCGGGTCTCCATCCCCAACCGGCCGCCGGCCCCTCGGTTATAGCTGCGATAAGTGTTAAGTGAGGTTCTTTTAATATAGCCCTGACGAGAGATCGTAACTACCATCTCCTCTTCTTCAATCAAATCCTCAATCTGCAACTCACTGCCGTCATCAATAATTTCACAACGACGTTCGTCACCATAAGCCTCACGGATCTCTTCAAGCTCTTTCACGATAATATCTAAAACCAGTTTCTCACTGGCCAAAATTTCGACAAGCCGGGCAATCAGGGCCGATACTTCAGCATGTTCCTGAATGATCTTATCCCGCTCCATACCGGTCAAACGTTGTAGACGAAGATCGAGAATCGCCTGCGCCTGGCGTTCCGTGAAACTAAATCGGCTCTGTAACCCCTCCCGGGCGATCAGCGGTGAAGCCGCCGCCCGAATAAGCTCGATAACCTCATCAAGATTATCAAGAGCTATCTTGAAACCTTCGAGCAGATGGATACGCTCTCGGGCCCGGGCCAACTCAAAGGCAGTCCGTCGGCGCACGACATCCTTACGATGATCGATAAAATGAAAAAGCATCTCTTTGAGATTTAAAACCAACGGCCGCCGGTCAACAATCGCCAGCATGGTAATCCCAAAAGAAGTCTGCATATTAGTCTGCTTAAAAAGCTGATTAAGAACAATCTCCCCTTGAGCATCACGTTTTATTTCAATAACAACCCGCATCCCCTGGCGATCGGATTCATCCCGCAGATCTGAAATACCGAGCAGCTTTTTATGACGAACGAGTTCGGCCATCTTCTCAAGCATTCTGGCTTTGTTGACCTGATAAGGAATTTCGGTAACAATAATCCGTTCACGACCGCTCTTTTTATCGGTCTCAACCTCAGCCCGAGCCCTAAGCCGGATAATCCCGCGCCCGGTCAGATAAGCCGAAGCAATCCCCTCGCGCCCGTAAATAAAACCTCCGGTCGGAAAATCGGGGCCAGGAATATGAGCCATCAGATCGACAATCGAAATCTCAGGGTTCTCAATACAGTCGATCAGGGCATTTACAACCTCGGAAAGGTTATGAGGTGGGATATTAGTCGCCATTCCGACAGCGATCCCAGTCGAACCATTAATTAAAAGATTAGGAACCCGAGCCGGCAGAACCAAGGGTTCTTTAAGGGATTCATCGTAGTTGGTGCCGAAATCAACGGTATCTTTGTTGATATCAGCCAACATCTCACCGGCCAAACGAGACATTCTGATCTCGGTATAACGCATTGCCGCCGGGGAATCACCGTCTACTGAACCAAAGTTCCCCTGCCCGTCAACCAGCGGATAGCGCAGAGAAAAATCCTGAGCCATTCGCACAATCGTATCGTAAACCGCACTGTCACCATGGGGATGATATTTACCAATAACATCACCGACCACGCGGGCCGACTTCTTGTAAGATTTGTTCCAGGCGTTACCAAGATCGTGCATGGCAAAAAGCACCCGGCGATGAACTGGTTTTAAACCATCCCGAACATCGGGCAGAGCCCGACCGATAATAACACTCATGGCGTAGGCGAGGTATGAGGTTTTCATCTCATCCTCTATATTAGCCGTCACCGAATCCGGCAGCAGAACCTCGGTTGGTTCCATACAAATCTCCCTTTCAATCCTAAAACACTAGTAAAAGACGAGAGATGGCTAAGTAAAAATTTTGATAGACAAGTAGTTGAGATTTTTCAGGTGCGAGACCATACAAATAGTATGTCGAGCGCCTGAAAAAACCTCAACTACACAGGATATCGGAACTTTTTACGACGCCATCAATCCTAAAACGTCCTGCATATCATAGAGACCAGGTTCGCGACCGGCAAGCCAGAGAGCCGCACGCACGGCCCCGGCCGCAAAATTGTCACGCGAGTGGGCCCGGTGAATAATTTCCAAGCGCTCACCCATTCCCCCAAACATTACCATATGCTCACCGACAATATCCCCGGCCCGCAAAGTCTGCATCCCAATTTCGCGTTGCGTCCGCTCACCGGTAAATCCCTGCCGCGTGAAAACCGCATCAGATTGATAATCACGGCCTAAAACCTTGGCGACGATCTCGCCCAGATGGACAGCCGTACCACTGGGTGCATCTTTTTTTAAACGATGGTGAGCTTCGAGAATTTCGACATCAAAATCCTCCCCTAAAATAGCCGCCACCTCGGCCACAATCTTAAAGAGAACATTGACGCCGACGCTCATGTTAGGGGCAAAGACAATTGGAATTTTACGAGCTGCATGGACCAACAGACCCCGCTCTTCAACACTCATACCGGTAGTCCCGATAACCATGGAGACTTTTTCGGCTACAGCCCATTCCAGGTTGGCAAGAGTTGCCTGAGGTGCGGTAAAATCGATCATCACCTCAGCCCCGCTCCCGGCCAACTCGTTCAGGCTGCCAACCAAAGGTACTTCCAGCCGACCGATACCGGCCACATCTCCAGCATCTTTTCCCAACAAAGGGTGTTCTGAAAACTCCAGAGCGCCAACCACACGGGCTTGTGCCTGGGCATTAACCAGATCAACAAGCCGTTTACCCATACGTCCGGCGGCACCGGCAATAACAACAGAGCGCATCAAGATTCTCCCGCAGCAGCTTCGTAAAAACTCCACCCTAAACAAATATTTTTCCAAGTCGAAAAAGCGTTGCCGACTATAGAGAAAAAGGCTAAAAAAGTCAACTTAATAGTTATAAATCCGTGGCTAATCTATCAAGTCTGCTGACAGTGGGTTTCTTTGGTAAAAAAAATCAAAACGGCACTGGCAACCGCCCAGGCCAACATTAAACAGAAACCTGAACGAAAAGCATCAAGACCATAAACCTTAACCCCGTCAAGAAACTGACCCTGCCAGTTGAGATCGAGAATCAGGCCGACTGCCGGCTGCAGGATCATGGGACCCGACATCACCCCCATATTGATAATCCCGGAGGCCGTCCCACCCAAACGAGAAGGCACCGATTCCTTAACAAAAGCAAAGCCTATAATCATACCACCCGAGGCCAGACCGGCAAGCATCAACAACCCGACCAACAAAACCACCGGCAGGTTCGGCACAAAAATAATCACGGCCCAGGCTCCGACCAAAGTAACATTACCGACGATATAGAGAGGTTTACGCAAACCCATACGATCAGAAAGCCCGCCGAGCAAAGGCCCGCCGACAGCCCAGGCAATCAACAGGGCCGAATTAAGAGCGGCCGCCTGGGTCGCAGTAAAATGGTAATGGGTCACCAGAAAAGGCACCCCCCAAAGTCCGGAAAAAGTCAAAATACAGCCTACAACCCCTCCCGGAATAAAACACAAAAACCAGGTATTACGATAACGAAAAACCTCTTTAAGGTCTTGCAAAACAGAACCTTTTGGCCCGCTGTCTGAAACCGCTGAGGCATAACTTAAATAACCTTTTTCCGAAGGATCATCTCGAACAAAAAACCAGATGGCCAGGGCGACGCCTAGGGTGACTAGAGCCGAAACCAGCATAATCGGTCGCCACCCCACCAGGTTGACCGCCAGACGGAGTGGCACACCGGCAAAAACCGCTCCGATGATACCAAAGAAAAGTGCCATCCCGGCAGCCAGAGCAAACTGTCGCGGAGCAAACCAGTGACTGGCCAGTTTCAACATCCCGACAAAAGCCACGGCCACCGAGCCGCCAATCAAAAGGCGGCCGACACAGGCCCAGAACATGGTCGGTGCGAAACCAAATATTAGACCTCCCACTCCGGCTACCAAAGCACCAATCCCCAAAAGGCGGCGCGGCCCGAGACGATCAGCAAGAATCCCGGTCGGCGTCTGCATGGCAACATAACTGTAAAAATAGAAGGCCGAAAGGTTGCCGAGCCCAGCCGCGCCGATGGCAAAATCCTGCATCAACTCAGTCGTCATTACAGCCGGTGCGACTCTTTGATAAAAACCGATAAAATAGAAAACGGCCCCCAGCCCCCACATGAACCAGGAGAGACGAAGAGGCGGATAGTTGGTTTTAAGTTCTGACATTTGATGCCCTCGTAAAAAGTCACGGGATGGCTAAGTAAAAATTTCGATATACAAGATGTTGTGGTTTTTCAGGCGCGAGACCATACATGGAGTATGTCGAGTGCCTGAAAAACCACAACAGCGCAGTAGATCGGACTTTTTACGACGCCATCTCCTTTACTTAACTTCCGAATCTATAGATAGCTGATCAGCTACTAAGCAATCTGCATTCAAAGCTTGACCTGAACGAAGAATCCCTATATTCTCTTTTTGCGACGCCATCACTACTACTACCACAACCAGGACATAAAAGCATGACAAGAAATATGGATTTTTCTCTATATTTGCAGGAAACACCCTTTCTCGATCTCAGTAATCAACTCCTTCGTAACCACACCCAAAAGCTGGTTACCGGAATCGATGACCCTCGCGAACAGATCAAAGCCGTATTCTTTTTTGTCAGAGACGAGATCAGATACAACCCCTATACCTCCCTTTCACGCCGCGAAGATTATCGCGCCAGTGAAATCCTGCAACGAGGTGAAGGCTTCTGCATCTCTAAAGCCTGCCTCTTCAGCGCGATGATGCGGATCCTGAAAATACCTGCCAAACTCTATTTTGCCGACATCAAGAACTACAAGGCCCCGAAGAAACTTACCGACATTATGGGCAATCTTTTTATTTTCCACTGCTATTGCGGAGTCTGGATCGATAATCAATGGCTTAAACTGGCCCCCACCTTCAACCGGGAGATGTTTACGAAAATCAGGGTTGAGGCCAATGATTTCGACGGCTTTCATGATGCCCTCCTGCCGCAAACCGACCTTGACGGAGAAACTTTCGTTGAGTACATCAAGGATCGAGGTGAGGCTTATGACATTCCGTATGAAAAGATTGTCTCAGCCTTTAACCACGCCTACGGCAAAGATGAGGTTGAGAAGTGGTCGCAACACTCATCAACGGGCTGCCGCCCGACGTCGTAAATTTGTAATTTGCGACAATTTCCGCTATATTGGCAGTTATGGAAAACTCAGAAGATCTCAAACCGGAGTCACCGAAACACCCCTCCCGACATTTTAGACTCACCGCGCTCTTGTTTCTGGGGCTGCTCATCTCATTGGCAACCTACTATTACCTGACAAATTACCGTTTCCAACCCCTCACCCTTAAACCCGGCACCCTCACCGTCTTGACCCAAAACATCCCCACCGCCTACTATCATGGGCCCGAAGGAGAGATGGGTTTTGAATACGATCTGGCTCTGGCTTTTGCTAAAGAGCTTGGGCTTAAACTTGAGATCAAAGTGGTTGACACCATCAGTGAGATGATGGAGGAGATAGCCGAAAACAGGGCGGACATCGCGGCCGGCGGCCTGACCCGGACCCCGGCCCGGGAGAAGCGCTTTATTTTTGGACCCGACTATTTCACGGTTCGACAAGAACTGGTTTATCGAAAAAACGGGCCACATCCCCGAGATCTTGAGGATCTGAAAAATTTTGATTTTGTAGTCCTGGCTCGCAGCAGCTACGAAGAACGCTTACGTGAACTACGCTTGAAGTGGCCCGAACTTAAGTGGCAGACAACCGCTGATTACAGCACCGATCAACTCCTTGAAAAAGTCTGGCTCAAAGAGCTGCCCTGCACGGTGGCCGACTCCAATATTCTAGCGGCCAACCTGCGCCATTACCCCGAACTAAAAATCGCATTTTCGATCAGCAAAGAACAACCTCTGGCCTGGCCTCTCAACAAAAATCGCAGGAAATTGCAAAAAAAACTACTGGAATGGTTTGCAATATTCAGTAAAGAGGGTCATCTTGAAACCCTGACGGAGCGTTATTACGGACATGTCGAAATCTTTGATTATGTCGACATCAAGATCTTTTTGCGCCGCGTCAAAACCCTGCTCCCCACCTACCGACCACTATTTGAAAAGTACGCCAAAAAGTTTAATATCCCCTGGACTTTACTGGCCGCCAAAGCCTATCAGGAATCACATTGGAACCCCCTGGCAAAAAGCCCCACCGGGGTTCGCGGTATCATGATGCTGACCCGGACTACCGCCGAGCAGATGGGAATTAAAAACCGTTTGAATGTTTCTGAAAGTATCCGGGGGGGGGCCCAATATTTTCGTCGGCTGCTGGATCGGGTCCCTGACTCCTATCCCGAAAAGGACCGCCGGAATGTCGCTATAGCCGCCTACAATGTCGGTATGGGCCATATTCATGATGCCCGCCAACTGGCTCAGCTATTGGGCCATAATCCTGACCTGTGGTCAACCCTAAAAGAGACCTTGCCGCTCTTAAGTCAAAAAAAGTACTACAAAGATTTGAAACACGGTTACGCCCGAGGCTATGAACCGGTACGCTATGTCGAAAGAATCAATAATTACCGAGATATCCTGGAGAAAAAGCTGAAACCACTAAATGAAAATTATTTATTAAATGTTCCTTTGCGTATAAGCCATACAGGAGAGTTGTAAAAAATGACTGAAAGCGTCATCTGGTGGATTCTCTTAGTTAATGATCCTTTAAAGAGTGGGTAAAATCACCATTATCCCGCCTGGGCCAGTTGGACAACCTCCCGGGCATGCAGAATTCGATCGATCTCTAGGAGAATAGTCACTCCTTTTTCCATTTTAGCCATACCGAGAATAAATCCTCCCTCGAAACCGGCGCCGAATTTAGGTGGGTTCTCAATATCCTTCTCCATGATCTGGAGCACTTCAGAGACGGAATCGACGATGCCGCCCATAAGAGTCGAACCGGAAAGCCCGGAGACCTCAATCACGATAATGCAGGTGCGAGCGTGATAGTCCACCTCTTCCAGACCGAATTTTTTCCGCATATCCATCACCGGAATGACTTTATCACGAAGGTTAATAACCCCTTTGAAGGCTGAAGGCATCTGCGGCAGCGGTGTAATCGGCAGCAATCCGATAATCTCCCGAATATCCATAATATTAATACCATAGCATTCATCCCCCAAATCGAAGGTCAGGTATTTCCCCTCTCGAACTTTCCTGACCTCACCGGCTTCAAATGCAGGCAAGCGCTGAGCACCCGCACCCTCACCAACCCCTGCGGATTGGGCCGAAAGATCATTTTTGCAGGCAACATCGGCAAACCGTAAGTCGACAAAATCATGCAAATCGATAATCCTACCGATCCCCATTTTAGAGGTCATGTATTCCTGGATACTATTGAGATCCTCAATAACGGGATAGAGGTTGTCGGTCTTGATCCCTTTGGGATCGGAAAGCACATTTTTAAGAACTGCCTCTTTGAGACCAAGCTCTTTCTTCGGGTCGAGAAAACCGACCGCAATTTGTGCCGCCTCCTCCACATTGTCCCGAATAAATTTTCCAGCCTCGACCAATAGAGTGACACATTCCTGAACGACATCCTCATACTTATCGATAAATTCTTGCCGAAAAACCGCCACACAACAAGGGTGATTGTCCCAAAGCTCACTTGAGAGAAGTTGACGTTCGGCAATACCGCCGGCAATCGCCCGTGAACCAATGGGCTCAGCCACCATAAATCCGCAGGCATCATGGCTGTCGGCCAGGAAATTCGGCATCTGGATCGGCGGTACTACGTCAAAGAGCACATTGACCGCTTCATTGCCGGCAACCCCGGGCCGCAACCCCATTTGGGTAAAATACATATGGCTGAGCATATTGTGGATCGACATTTTATGGGGAATAAAAAAGGCTTTGTGCTTGAAAAACTGCTGATAAGGTTTGTTGTATTTAACCGCCTTATTGCGCACCATAATACTGCCATTACGATGGGCGAGCAAAACCATGCGAATCGGCACCCCATAGCTGAAAAGATCCATCGCCATCGGAGCCAGGATAAGGGCACCATCCACCTCTCCATTTTCGAGAGCGGCCTGAACCGGATTCCAGCTCGGCATACACAGAGTTTCAAGATCGAAGTGCTCAGGTGAACTCTTTCCCGTCTCGATCAAGTGCTGCGCAACCCCGAGTATCAGGTGATCGGTAATCTGAATATGGGCCATTTTCAGATGTACCTTACCGGCAGCGCTGATTTTCGGACGGGCGGCAACAACCGGGGCCGGTTTTTCTTCTATGCCGAAGGTCTTGTCAATATGGATACGCAATTCGTCCGGGGTAAAGGGCTTGGGCACCACCCCGTTGGCACCACTTTCCAACGCTTGGGCTGTGTACGCCTTATCACCGTGACCGGTAGCCATGAGAAAAGGAATATCTTTAAACGACGCCTGGCCTCGCATCCAGCACAACAACTCATGACCATCCATCTCCGGCATCGCCCAATCACTGATAACCAGTCGAATTTCCGCCTCCTGCTCCAGTTTTTCAACCGCATCCTTACCGTCTACGGCCTCAATAATATTGGAGAAACCCAACTGCTGCAGAATGCGAACTTCCATCTTCCGCATGGTACCGGCATCCTCTACCAGCAAAATTTTTATCCCGAGGTCAACCGCCATAACGTCATCTCCTTTTTTTTAAGAGGCTTGATCAAGGAAGGCGTTATCCCAATCCTTCCAGACCGCTTCATAGCCGCGGGCGGCAAGCAATTTAGCCAACTCGGCCGGGCTTCGGTGATCGCTGATCGAAAACTGTTCGCCTTCGTTACTATTATCACTGTAACCGCCGGGGGCGGTGCAGGAACCGGCGCTCATCTGGGTAATCCCCAGCGGCAGCAAGTTGTCGCGTAGCTCAGCACTCTCGCGGGTTGAAAGAATCAGCCCGGCATCGTGAATCAGAAGCCGCAGAGCGCAAATAAATTGGGTCAGTTGCCGGTCGGAAACCAGGCTGCGCGGCTGAAAACCTCCTTCCGCCGGACGCAACCGAGGAAAAGAGATCGTAACCTGGGTACGCCAGAAACGTCGATCGAAATTGATCCGCAAAGCGGTTTAATCCGCTTGATTGCTGCTTCCAAAAAATCAACTCCAGCCACTTTCGGGGCCTCTCCGGTCAAGAGCAGAAGGTGGCGAAAACCATGTTTGCGCAGGACTTTCGCATCTTTTTCGATCTCATCTAACGATAAGGTTTTGCGGGGCAGCTCATTGTCGGCGTTAAAACCGCAATATTTGCAGCCGTTGCAACACTCATTCGAAAGATAGAGCGGTGCATAAAGTTGAATAATCCGGCCAAAACGCCGGCTCGTAATCCGATGCGCCAGATTTGTCATCTGCTCAATGTGTGGCGAGCCCGCATCAGGGTTTCAAGATCAGCGCTCGTCGGTTGCTCGCCGCGCCGAAGCAGCACCACCCGATCGCCATCTTTGAGTTGTTGATCATCACTAACCGGATAACCGTTAACAATCAACAAGTCAGCATCCGGTTTCTGACGATCTCGCAGCTCATACAACCGGATTTCCGCCTCAACTTGACAACTATCTTCATTGACAAATATCTGCATAAATTAGAAATCAAGCACTTAACTGCAAGTATTGTCGTTGACTTTTAGAAAAGTGTCCATTATTCGTATAGGCAACTCTAGAAGGCCCGAGAGACCACCAGGCCCCATCCAACGTCCCACCTACATGCCAAGATACGGAGATCGTCGCATGGAAGAGAAAAAAACAAAGAAAAAATGTTGCCGTAAATTTAAAAAGAAAGAAAACTTTTGTCGCAAGTGCCCGGTATCAGCCAGCCGTAATCAAGCCCAAAAGAGTGCTCCCGATAACTCCAGCATAGACCGAAAAAAAGATTCTGTCCAGATGAAATTTAACAATATTCTTCTAATCGGTTTTATGGGCGTCGGCAAGGGTAAATTGGCCCGTGAGTTGGCTGGTCGAATAGATTACTTTGCCATTGACACAGATGATCTGATTGAAAGCTTTGAAAATAGAGCAATTAGAAATATATTCAAAGAGAAAAGGGAAACTTATTTCCGCAACCTTGAACAAAAAGTTGCTGATTGGCTGGCACACTCCGTAAAAAATACAATCATTTCCTCGGGTGGTGGTTTTATTGGAGTAGATAATTTAAACGACATCGGATACGTCGTCTATCTAGAATCCGACTTTAATGCAATTTCAGAAAAAATAATGGGCTCTCCACAAGCCAAGAAAAAGATCAAAAAACGGCCCCTCTTTCAGGATCGTGACAAGACCGAAAAGATTTTTAAGTCGAGACTCCCTCTATATGAGGCCAAGGCGAATATCACCATAAATACGGCTGGAAAATCGACCAAAGAGATTGCCGATGAGTTGTTAAACAAATTAAAATCGGTTATTTAACCGCGCAAGGTCTTGGGCGTCATCAAATTTTTTTCCATATGTTTGATCTCATCAATCCCGGATATAACAATTTCAGGATCCGGCCACAAATCTTCATTTGAAATTTTTCCCTCGTAATCCAAATGAAAAAGAATGTGCTTGATACAATTGATCCGAGCCCTCTTTTTATTATCTGAACGAATAATCGTCCAGGGAGTCAAACTCCGGTTAGTCTCATTCAACATCTGAAACTTGGCAATACTATACTGATCCCAAAATTTTTGCGCCAGATTATCAACCGGCGAAATTTTATGCTGTTTTAGCGGATCGGTCTTCCGGGAATCAAAACGCCGCTGTTGTTCCTCTTTGGAAACCGAAAAATAGAATTTAAAAAGTCGAATACCATCCTTAACCAGCATCTCCTCAAAAAACGGCGCATCCTTTAAAAAACGTTTGTGCTGCTCATCGGAACAAAACCCCATCACCGGCTCGACCATAGATCGATTGTACCAACTCCGATCAAAAAGGACAACTTCTCCTCCTGACGGCAGATGGGAAACATAACGCTGAAAATACCATTGTCTTTTCTCGCGGTCACTGGGTGCTTCAAGGGCCACAACCCGCGCCCCTCTGGCGTTGAGAAAAGCGGTGATTCGTTTAATAGTGCCACCCTTGCCGGCGGCATCACGTCCTTCAAAGATAGTCAGAACCCGCATGCCATCTTTCTTGACCTGTTTCTGCAGTTTCATTAATTCAATCTGCAGTTTTTTCAGCTCTTCCTCATATATGAGATGCTCTTTTTTGATATAGACAGGTACCCGCTCTTCACCTGGTTTATTCTCTTTAAACTTATAGGCTGTACCTTCAAGAAGTTTAATTTTTTTTTGATTATCCTTGCCCTTTTTACGGCTTTTCATAGTACATGTTGCCATGACCCATCTCCTTAGATATTATATCAAGAAAGAATTTTACCGAACTTCTTCCGCTCCTTTTTCATATTTTCAAGTTCCACATCACCCGAAATAACTATTTTGGGATCCGGGGTTATATCCAGCGACCGTTTCCGACCTTTATACTTGCTCAGACTCAAAATCAATTTGATCGTATTCAGCCGGGCCAGATGTTTATCATCCGACTTGATAATGTACCAGGGAGATTTTGCCTTATGGGTTCTTTTGAGCAATTGAAACTTCTTTTTGGTAAATTCGTCCCAGAGATCCTGGGCCTGCAGATCTACCTCACTCAACTTCCAACGCCGTAAAGGATCAGTTTTACGCCGCTCAAAACGCCGGGCCTGCTCCTCCCGGGAAACCGAGAAATAAAGTTTTACCAGAGATGTTTTACCATCATCTGTAAAATTATACTCATAACTCGACACCTTACGCATGAAACGATCGTACTGATTCTTGGAACAAAAACCCATTATCGGCTCAACCATGGCCCGGTTGTACCAGCTCCGATCAAATAAAACAATCTCACCGGAATGGGGAAAATGTTCAACATAACGCTTCATGTGCAATTCGGTCTGCTGGGCGATACTGGGCCGCCCCAGAGCCACGACTCTAAAATGCTTGGCATTCATATATCTCGTCACCCGCCGAATCGTCCCGCCCTTGCCCGAGGCATCCCGACCGTCGAAAGTGATGATCATTTTCTTTCCGGCCCTCTCCATATGGCGCTGCAGTTTAATCAATTCCGCCTGATACGGTATCAACTCTTCTCTGTTAAAATGGCGCTCTAAAGCCCGCTCTAAAATCCGGTCTTTATCTCTTTGCTTAAGAAGTTTACGAACCTCTTTACAGCTGGGAGTAAAATCGTCAATGGCAGCCAATTTTTTATCAATATTACCCAACGACTCCCTAATGATTGCAGATACGCGCTGGTCTATTGCCGAGTCACATCTTTTCACCGGCGTAGCCTTTTGCTTCTCATTTTTGTCCTCTTTTTCCTTGGCTTTCAATTTTGCGATCATTATCTCCTCCTTTAACATTATATCTTCAGCAGACCATTTACGCTATCCTATTTATCCCTATAACATTTCATCTCTCTTTTCAAGAAAAACCACGCACTGCCCGGCAGAGACAGATGCAAATGCGAGACAATCAAGTAACTCGCAGGGATTATGAAAAAACTACTCCAGAAGACTGTCCGAGAAATATTTGACTTCCAAGCAACACAAGTGTATACTTAGAGTGAGCACTTAAAAGAAAGGAGAGAGTATGGATACCACGGTTTTGGATATGAGAAAAAGCATGAAAGATGTTATGGCTGCCCTTGATCGCAATGAAAAGGTAACGCTGACCTACCGAGGCCGCAAAAAAGCGTTGATTGTTCCCTGGAGGGAGAACAATCAACGCCCGGCGGCTGCCAACCATGCCGCTTTCGGTATCTGGAAAGACCGATCTGAAATTGATGATGTTGCCGCTTTTGTCAGGAAACTTCGCCAGGGGAGAACCTTCTGATGCTTTTTGATACGGATGTGATTATATGGTGCTTGCGCGGCAACCCTAAAGCTGCGACCGTAATTGACCAAACCGACAGCCTGCAACTATCCGCGATTTCTTACATGGAGTTACTTAAGGGGGCCCGGGATAAAAAAGATCTCCACCTGATCAAAGATTTCATTCATGACATCCGGTTTTCCCTTTTGCCAATCAGTCAAAACATTTCTCATCGAGCCATCATCTACATGGAAGAGTATGCCTTAGGTTCAGGACTTGATTTGGCGGACGCCCTGATCGGCGCAACCTCAACCGAACATAACCTGCATCTGTGTACCGGCAATTACAAACATTACAAAGTTATCCCCCATCTCAAAATCACGGTGTTTAAACCCTGATGGTAATGTAATATTAGCATCTTATCTATCGAAATTTTTACTTAGCCACCCCGTAACCCCCGCCGCCGGGGGTTTCGATACGCAGGCGGTCGCCGACGGTGGCTTTTATCTCGTTTTTGCCGCCCAAATTGACTTTGCGGCCGTCGGCCCGGATGAAAGTATTTTGGCCCCGGGCGCCGGGGCTGCCGCCGTGGAGACCATAGGGGGCGAAGACCCGGCGCTCGGAGAGGATGGCGGCATTTAAGGGGGCAAGAAATTCAATTTCCCGAACCAGGCCGTCACCGCCGCGAAATTTTCCGGCACCACCGGAGTTGGGACGGAGCGAGAATTCACGCAATAAAACCGGGTAGCGGCGCTCTAAAATTTCTGGGTCTGTAATCCGGGTGTTGGTCATATGGGTGTGGACGCCGGATTGTCCGTGCCAGCCGGGGCCGGCCCCGGCGCCGCCGCCCAGGGTTTCGTAATAACCAAAGTTCCGGTTTCCGAACGTGAGATTGTTCATACAACCCTGCGAGGCCGCCGCCACGCCGAACGCTTTTAAAATAACATCAACTACCCGTTGCGAAGTCAAAACATTGCCGCCGACAACTGCGGCTTCGGCATCTGGATCAAGCAAACAACCGGGCGCAACCCGAATT
>DAOVTG010000199.1 GCA_030633185.1 Deltaproteobacteria bacterium | reverse complement strand
TGAGTAAATTTTGCCAGACCGGTACCAAACGAGGCTACCGCGGCCGTCACCACAGTTGCCGCCTCAGCCGCAAGAATCTCAGGCGTGTGCTCGCCTGAGATTTTTGGAGGCGAAAATTTCAATTTGTCATCAACTGAGGATTCGACCGTTTCAGTCGAGCTTTCCTCGTAAAAAGCCTGGGTATATTTATCAACGATTCGCTTAGGATCACCAACTTCAACCAAATTTCCTTCATGGAGCCAGACAACCTGGTCACAAAGGGTCAAAACAGCGCTCATATCATGGGTTACAAGCAGCATGGTACTACGCCCTTTGAAAGAGAGTATTTTTTTCATGCACTTGTGCTGAAAACGGGCATCCCCCACCGCCAACGCCTCATCGATCACCAAGATATCAGGAGAAACATGCACCGCCACTGCAAAAGCCAGGCGCATGAGCATTCCACTGGAGTAGCTCTTCACCGGCTGCTCAATGAAATCACCGATCTCGGCAAAAGCCTCAATCTCGGGAAAGAGCTTCTCCATCTCAGCCCGGTTTATATCAGCCAGAGCCCCGGAAAAAAAAACATTTTGACGTCCGGTATATTCCGGATTAAAACCGGAACCCAACTCCAGCAAAGCGGCAATCCGACCGTTAACTTCCAGAACACCGCGATCAGGTTGAATAACTCCGCAAATAATCTTTAAAAGGGTGGATTTACCGCTCCCATTGAGTCCGATAATACCCCAGGTTTGACCTTGGGAGATATCTAAATCGATACCCTTTAAAGCATAAAAATCTTCACAATAACTTTTTTTGCGCGGATGCAGGGCCTCTTTAAAACGAGCCAGCGGCGACCGATAGAGCTTATAACTCTTTTCAATGCCTCGTAAAAAGATGGCATTATCAGACGGCATCGATCACTCCCGAACTTTTTTGGGAGCCGTTATCAAAGGGCAACAGCAGTCCTCCGCAACGCCGACGCAACCAGTCTCGCCAACGTCGATTGAAAGGTTTCGCTGACTGTCTGGCGACCACAACCGAATCCTGCCAGCTGCCGCTGTCATCCTGCCAACCGGTTTGCCGGCGATTGGTAAAAACATCCAGCACCTCAAGACCGGCGTAGCCCATCAGGGCCCGCATCCCGTCACTGTAAAAACGCCAGCAGTCGACCGGAAATCGATGCTCGGGACCACTTGAAGGAGCAACCAGGCAGCACAACCCCCCGGGCTTTAAAACCCGACTTAACTCCAGCATTGTCAACCAAAAAAAATCAATGTGCTCAAAAGCCTGCCCGGAGATCATCACATCAATTGAATTAGAGGTTAAAGCCCGCCAGCGGTAAGGGTTGGAAAGCACAATATCAACATTCGGTCCGGCACTGACATCAAGCCCTAGATAGCGCCAGGGAGGACGCTCAAAAAGGGGACGGTAGGAACCATTCACATCGTAGCTGCCGAGATCGGCAATCAACAATCCTTGATTTTGGCTCTCGACTAAAAATCGATCCCGAAAACGGGTCATATGGAAAAGGGAACTCTCATGCATATCAAATCACAGGACATCGGCAAAATGGGGGCGCAAACGACGAAAAACCAGGGCGCCGGTCAAAAGAATCAAAGCCGCAACCGACCAGAAATAGAGACCCCATCGCCAATCATGCCAGAACGGCACCCCATAGATAAAGGAGTCACGATAACCCTGAACAATATAGTAGATGGGATTGATTTTGAGAAGGGTTCGCACGGTCGGCGGCATGATATTGATGTCCCAGAAGATCGGCGTCCCCCAGAATCCAACCTGCATAAGCAGCTGTACAATTTGTCCCGTATCGCGAAAAAAGACATTAATTGATGCCGTCAGCCAGCTTAAACCTAAAACCAGAACCACCATCGCCGCATAGTAGTAGGCCGCCTGCCCGATCCAGAAGGTCAAAGGAATCTGGTAACTCCAGAGTAGAACAATCAACAGACCCAAAAATACGATATGACTGACCAGCGCCGCGCCCACGGTTACCACCGGCAGGATTGAAGTTGGGAAACGCACCTTTTTTACCAGGTGGGGGTTGGCAACGACAATCCCCGTTGCCCGCCCCCAGATTTCGGCAAAATTAAACCAGGCCGCCATCCCGGCCGTCAACCATATAACGAAGGGAATATCATTAAGCGGCTGAATTTTTAAACCAAAACCAAAAACAAACCAGAAAATCAGGATCAGGGCTAACGGATTAATAATTGTCCAGATAAATCCCAGACGTGAGCCGATATATTGGGCCGCTACCTCACGTTTTATGAGCTCCCATATAAGATACCGACGACTAGTGATAAGCCGAAGAAAATCGAGAAAAGCCCGTACCATTAGATAGCAACACCAGCGCCTGTGACCAGCTGACGCAAAATATGATAAGGAGCCAATAAACCCTGACAACGGGCCAGAGCCACGGTTCCGGGATGAACCTCAATCACGCTCTCACCACTCTCTTTCTGCAACGAAAGTATGGTTGTTGTAAAATCATCCATTTCCGGAGTTAAAACCTCGATTTTTGCGCCCCTGCGCAGACGGTCTTTAACGTTGAGACGAACCAGGCAGCTCCGGTTTGCCGGATCATAGCGAACTACCTCTAAAACCAGGGCGCAGAAACGATAATCACGCAGATAGGCGGAACTAGCACTATATTGTAAATCCTGCGAGCGACCCTGATCGCCATCGATGAACGCCTCAGTATAACGCCGATGGCTAACCCGGGTCAATTCATTTTTCCACTTTTCAAGCTGCTCCGGTGAAAATAACGTTTTCGGAGAACGGACAAGCTCGTCTAAAGCTTGGCGGTAGACCCGAGTCACGACGGCCACATAGTAGGCGCTCTTCATGCGCCCTTCAATCTTTACGGAGTTAATACCGGTGGTTTTTAACTCCGGTAGACGGGCGATCAGACAGAGATCTTTGGCATTGAGGATATAGCTGCCCCGCTCATCCTCTTCCAGAGCCATATACTCTCCCGGACGGGTCTCCTCCTGCAGAGCATAACCCCAGCGACAAGGCTGGGCACAATCGCCACGATTGGCGTGGCGTCCGGTAAGGGCTAAACTGAGCAGGCAGCGCCCGGAATAGGCCATACACATGGCCCCGTGAACAAAGACCTCGAACTCCAGTTCGGGTACCTGACGAACCACCTCGGCAATATCATGCAGAGATAATTCACGAGCCAGATTGATGCGGCTGACACCATTTTTACGCCAGAAAGAGGCCGCCCGATAATTGAGCGTATTGGCCTGGGTACTGAGATGGAGGGAAACGCCGGGAAGATATTCCCGACAAAGAGTTATAACTCCGGGATCTCCGACTATCAAGGCATCGGGAGGTAGTGATTGCAACCCTTTCAGGTAATCACCAAAGACCGCCAAATCGGCATTATAAGGCAGAAGGTTGACCGCTAGATAGGCTTTAACCCCATGCTCTCGGCAATAGGCTATAGCCGCCGCCGTCTCAACCTGAGAAAAATTACCGGCCCGCCGCCGCAAACTGAACTCACTGCAACCAAAATAGACAGCATCTGCCCCATAGGCAATGGCAACTTCAAGCTTCTCCCGATTGCCAGCCGGGGCCAACAACTCAAGCTTCGTCATTCTCCAGGAAATCAGCCCCGTACTGCTTCAGGTTCTCGGCAATATGAAGAATATTCTGCTCCACCATCTCACGCACTTTTTTGGCATCCCGAGCCTCAAAGGCGGCAATCAAACTGCCGTGGGTTTCGGAACAGGTCACAAAGATATCAGGGTGTTCAATAAAGATCCTCTCTAGGCGCCGAATATGAAAACCCATATGCTGAATCAGGGAAAAAAGTTTACGGTTAGAGGTTCGGACTAGAAAAGTCTGGTGAAAATCATCATGAATTCGAAGGTAATTGGAAAAATCACCGGCTTTTATCGCAGCCATCTCTTCATCATTAAGCCGTTTGAGCTTGTTGAGTTCACGTTCACCCAGAGAGTCTGTAACTCCGGCCGCCGCAAAGCCCTCAAGACAAGCTTTAATTTGAAAATATTCGTAGAGATCCTCTAAAGAAAATTCACTGACAATCGTTCCTCGCCGAGGAATAATAGAGACAAAACCTTCACTCTCCAACATGCGAATGGCTTCCCGAATCGGAGTCCGACTGATATGCAATTCGTCGGCCAGTTTGGCCTCGGAAATTTTCTCCCCCGGTTTCAGTTTTCCAACAATAATCGCTTCGCGCACAAAATTGGCGATCTTGTCGGGTAAAGGCTGATGTTCCGCAATACTGCTTTCCAATGTGTTAATTCTCATTTTTCACCTCAAAAACTAATCTTGAACCGTTTTTATTACTATCTAAAATAGAAATTCTTCACCTACTTGTCATTCCTGTATCCAGCCGCGAACTCTTTGAGCAAAACCTCCAGCCCCAGCCGGGCATTCATCTTCAAACAGGCCTCGGCCCGGTCACCATCACCGCTGCGAATCGCGGCGACAATATCGGCATGCTCACGCAAGATATCTTCAACATGAACCAAAGAGGCCACATAGAAACGAAAACGCAGAAACTGCAGCACCAGACCGGAAACCACCTGCTGAATCTTGCGGTTGCCGCAAACCTCTAAAATCAATTCATGAAAAGCGTTATGAGCCTTCGTCATACCGGAAACATCTTGACGTTTGGCGCACTCTTCCATTTCGCAGTTGAACTGCTCTAAGCGTGCAATATCCTTTTCCGTTATCAGCGCAACTGCCTGCCGCGCCGCATAGCCTTCCAGAACCCCTTTTATTTCATAAAAATCCCTGATGTCCTTCTCCTGGATATCGGATACCACCGCCCCTTTACGGGGAATGAT
>DAOVTG010000131.1 GCA_030633185.1 Deltaproteobacteria bacterium | reverse complement strand
CCCGGCACGATCTCGGCCGGTGAAAGTCGCATGAAAGGCAGGCAAAGACCATTATGTCGATTAATGATACTGATCCCGTTAGGGCCGACAAAACGAACTCCATGTTTTTCGGCTAAAGTTTTAATCTCCTCTTCAAGAGCCCGTCCAGTCGGAGAAAACTCACTAAAGCCCCCGCTTTCAATCACCATACGGTAAATTTTCTTCTCGATGCAGGAGCGCATCAAGTCCGGCACCGATGCCGCCGGAGTCAGGATAACCGCAAGCTCGATAGAATCCGGCAGCGCTGTCATCTCGGTGTGAATCGGATAACCGAGATATTCGCCGGCTTGCTTACCAAAAAGATAGAGTTCACCGTTCCAACCGAAATCGATCAGATTAGCGACAATATTCTGGGCCAGATTATTGGGATGCTCCGAAACCCCGATGACCAGAATCGATGTCGGATTAAAGATTTTTTCCATTTTTTATAATTTCCTCTTCCCTAATCATTTCCAATATTTCCCAACGAGCATAGAGTTCTTTTAGCTCGCTGTCGACCTCTGAAAGTCTCTTTTTCGCCTGTGGCACGGCGTTGCTATCGCCCTGATAAAAGACCGGATCGGCCATATCATCATATAGTTGTTTCTGCTCTTTTTCAAGAAGTTCCAGGGCGACCGGCAACTCATTGAGCTCGATCCTCTCCTTGAAGGTCAGTTTACGCGGTTTTTGCGAACTCGGTTTCTCTTTTTTCTTCCCCTTAGATTTACTTTTCTGCTCCGGGGCTAGCGAAAGCTCAGTACCCGACCGCTGCATGAGCCAGTCATCATAACCACCGGCGTACTCCTGAACGACCCCTTTTTCTGAAAAAACCAGGGTGCTGGTAACCACGTTATTGATAAATTCACGATCATGACTGACCAGCAGCAACGTGCCCTTGTAGTCAGCCAACAGATCTTCAAGCAATTCGAGCGTCTCGATATCAAGATCATTGGTCGGTTCATCAAGAATCATAATATTGCTTGGCCTGGCAAAAAGACGGGCTAGAAGCAGACGATTACGTTCACCTCCAGAGAGGATTCTGACCGGTGAGCGAGCCCGATCCGGAGTAAAGAGAAAATCTTTGAGATAGCCGATCAGATGCCGACGCCGGCCATTGATCTCGATTGTATCATTACCATCTCCCAAATTTTCAAAGACCGTCTTCTCTTCGTCAAGCTGCTCACGCTGCTGATCAAAATAGAGAGCCTCAAGATTGCTGCCGAACCTGACCGTACCCTCTGTCGGTTGCAGGTCACCAAGAAGAAGTTTAAGCAGGGTCGATTTTCCAACCCCGTTAGGACCGATAATCCCGATTTTATCACCTTTTAAGATAGTCGTTGTCAGGTTATTAATAACCCGGTTTTCACCATAGGCAAATGAAACTTCTTTACAAACTGCGACCAATTTTCCGGAGAGGCCGGCCTGACTGATCTCCATTCGTACCTGACCCACTTTCTGACGACGGTCTAAGCGCTGTTTACGCATTTCAAACAAAGCCCGAACCCGACCTTCATTACGAGTCCGTCGGGCCTTTATGCCTTTGCGAATCCACTCTTCCTCTTTGGCCATTTTTTGATCAAAACGTCTTTGCTGAACGGTTTCGGCGTGCAACATCTCCTCTTTACGACGAAGATAATTGCTATAGTTGCCCGGCCAACTCGTACCTTTGCCGCCTTCAAGATCAATAATTCGGGTTGCCAATTTTTTTAAAAGTTCTCGGTCATGGGTGACAAAAAAGAGGGCTTGAGAACTGTTTAAGAGAAACTCTTCAAGCCAAAGTATGGACTCAATATCGAGATGGTTGGTGGGTTCGTCAAGGAGCAACAAATGGGGTTCGATAACCAGAGCCCGAGCCAGCAAAACCCGTCGTTTGAGACCTCCGGAAAGGATCGAAAAAGATTGTTCACTATCAAGTTTCAATTGGGTCATAACCAGATCGACCTGACGTTGCACCTGCCAGGCCCCGGCGATTTCGATCTCTTCTTCAACTGCAGCCAACTTCGCCAAAGTCTCAGGATCAGACCCTTCTGCCACCTGTAGACTTACAGCATGATACCGGGCCAGAAGTTGTAAAAGATCTCCCAAACCGCCAACCACAACATCATAAACCGTACCCTCCAAAGAAGCTGGCACTTCCTGACTGAGACGGGCCACCCGCAAATTGCGGGAGAAAAGAATCCGTCCACTATCGGGTTGCAATTCTCCAACCAGAAGTTTCATCAGGGTAGATTTGCCGGTTCCATTGCGCCCGACCAGACAAACTCGTTCACCGGATTCAACCTCAAGATTGAGTTTGTCGAGCAGAGGAGCGCCACCAAAACTCAAAGAAATATCTTGCAAACTGACTAATGCCATTTTTTATCCTAAAAACAAGAACGCGCAACCGGAAAAAACTATTTTTGCCGATTGCGCGTTTAAATTTTTATCACTTTCTCCCTGAATCCAACCTACCACTCGATAACCGCCGCAGCCCAGGTCAAACCGCCGCCGAAAACCGTCAGTAAAACCACATCTCCGGGTTCCAGAAAGTCACTGCGAACCGCCTCATTAAGAGCCACCGGAATAGTTCCGGCTGAAGAGTTACCGTAACGATCGATGTTGACAAAAACTTTATCCATCGGTTTTTTAAGCTGCTTGGCCAGCATCTCGATGATCCGCATATTGGCCTGATGCGGAATGACTTTGGTCACCTGATCAACCGTGTATCCGGCTTTCTCAAGAGCCCGGGTTGAAACCTCAACCATATTCCTAATCGCGTGTTTAAAAATTTCGCGGCCCTGCATTTTGATATAGTTATCGTCGACATCAAAATCATTGGTTATAGGGACGGCCGAACCTGAACCATTGATATAGAGCAATCGTCCGAGATTACCGTCGGATCCGGTCTCAACCGCTTTCAATCGAGCCCCATGATTTTCCCGAACACCGACCACCGCAGCCCCGACGGCATCACCGAAAAGGACGGCAGTAGTGCGATCCTCCCAATCAAGATGATGGCTGACAATATCGCCACCAACCACCAGAATATGCATATCGGGATCACATTTGAGATATTTTTCGGCAATCGAAAGACCATAGATAAAACCGGAACAGGCGGCACAGACGTCCATCCCAGTAGATTTTCCGGCTCCCAAAAGAGCCTGCACTGTACAAGCCCCGGCCGGCATCAGATAATCGGGTGTCACCGTACCGCAAATAATAAGATCTAAATCTGCAGCCTCAATCCCGGCTACGGCCAGTGCCTGCTGCGAAGCCGGCACCGCAAAATCGGAAAATTTCTCACCCGGCCGAACCATATGCCGCGATTTTATACCGGTACGCTTGACAATCCACTCATCACTGGTATCCATGATTTTTTCGAGATCGAAATTGGTAACTACATTATCGGGAGCCGCGGAACCGGTTCCTAAAATCACAACATCTTTCATTTTAAAAGTCCTTTTTTTTCAACAAAACTTTTTGCCGACTTCTTTAAAAAGCGGTAGGGAACGCTCGATTGTGGCGTCATCGACACAGTAGGCAAGCCGGAAAAAACCGGGCCCGCTGAAACCGCTGCCGGGTACTGCCAAAATCCGATACTGCTGCAGTTCCCGAACAAACTCGACATCATCGGTCAGCGGACTACGGGGAAAAAGATAAAAAGCCCCTTGCGGTTTAGCCACTTCAAAACCGGCTTCAACCAACCCCTGATAAAGGCGGTCGCGCTTACGCTGATAGATATTGACATCAACGGTTACCCCTTGCAGACGGGCAATCAGACGTTGCATAAGCCCCGGCGCATTGACAAAGCCTAAGATCCGGTTGGTGAAAACAAAACCATTGATCAATTGGTCAAAATCATCAGCGTCAGGATGAAGGGCCAGAAAACCGATACGCTCACCCGCCAAGGAAAGTTCTTTGGAGTAGGAATTGGCAATTATACTGTTACGATAGGCTGGGAAAATCGGTGGTACGGTAAGCCCGTCATAAACCAGTTTGCGGTAGGGTTCATCCGAGATCAGGTAGATCGTTCGACCCAACTCTGATGATTTCAAAGTAAGCAGACGGCTCAAATCAGCAATCTGTTCAGCCGAAAAGATAACGCCGCTGGGATTATTGGGTGAGTTGATAATAACGGCCGCAGTCTTCTCATTGATTGCCGCCTCAATACCATCAAGATCAAGCGCAAACCCGGCGGCCGGGGCGATGCTGCGCAGGACGCCACTGTGATTATCAACATAAAAATTGTATTCGACGAAAAAAGGGCTCGGTGTAATAACCTCATCACCCGGGTTGAGAATCGCTTTAAAGATAACATTGAGAGCCCCGCCGGCACCGCAGGTCATAACAATGCCCTGAGGATTAACCACCACCTGCTGTTCACCTGCAAGAAAGTCGGCAACCGCAGCTTTGGTTTCGGGATACCCGGCATTGGGCATATAACCATACTTGAGATGGGCCGGTTCACGGACAATCTTTACAAGCTCTTCTTCAACCGCATCAGGAGCTGCAACATCGGGGTTGCCGAGGGTAAAGTCACAAACCTGATCAACCCCGTATTGAGCCTTTAATAGAGCCCCCTCTTCAAACATTTTACGAATCCAGGAAGAGCGCTCCATGAATTGAGTAATTTTTTCAGCAATTGCCATTGTCTATTATCTCCATTCTACATTAAATCGTTTATTGTCGTAATTAACTGATCCATCTCTGCCTCGGTACCGATCGTAATCCGCAAACCATGGGAGAGTTGCGGATCACTGAAATAACGAACCAGAATACCGGCCTTCTCCAAGTCGGAGTGGAGTGTAACAGCTTTATAACCGTCCGGTGGAGTCACAAAGATAAAGTTGGTCTGAGAAGGCTCCACCGTAAATCCCAGATCCGACAACACGGCCGTTAAGCGTTGACGCTCCTGGATTACCAGCGCCACGGTTTTTTGCAAATACGCTTGATCTTTGAGAGCGGCCCGGGCACCGACCTGAGCCAGACGGTCGAGGTTATAACTGTCACGCACCTTGTCGAGCTGTTCGATCAAGTCAACACCGGCAAAACCCAATCCGACCCTGAGAGAAGCCAGCCCATAGGATTTTGAGAGGGTTCGTAAAATCACCAGGTTATTAAATTCATCAAGTAAAGAGAGAGCGTTATCTTGGGCAAAATCAGCATATGCCTCATCGACAACCAGAATACCGTGAAAATCTTTGACCATCTGCCGGATGTAGTCGTTACTGAAAGAGAAACCCAAAGGCGCATTGGGACTGGTCAGAAAAAAGAGCTTAATATCGTCTAAGCAGGGTTGATAGAGAGATCCATCCTGAAAAAGGGGTAAGACCCTTATCAAACCCCCACGGATACGGGTCAACACCGGATAGAGTGAATAGGAAGGTGTAAAATAAGCAACCCTCTCGCCCTCTTCGACAAAGGTATCGAGAAGAATGCGCAAAAGTTCATCGGAACCATTCCCGGCAATCACCTGATCCGCACGACAACCGGCAACTTCTGAGGCAACCCGGCGCAACTCCAGACTTTGGGGCTCGGGATAACGACGCAATAAATTGCTTTCAGCTAAAACCTTCGAAAGGGCTTGCGACACCGCCGGAGACGGCGGGAATGGACTTTCGTTGGTATTTAATTTTATTATTTTACTGCCGGGCGGCGGCTGATAACCGGGCACATAACCCGCCATCTGCCGAATCTCACGCCGGGCATAATCAACCCCTATATCGTTTGAACTCATAAAACCTTCACAAAAAGTCACAAGATGGCTAAGTAAAAATTTCGATAGACAAGAGGATGTAGTTTTCCAGGCGCGAGACCATACATACAGTATGTCGAGTGTCTGGAAAACTACATCCTCGCAGGATATCGGAACTTTTTACGACGCCATCAACTCATAAAATACGGGCCGCCTCTTTGGCAAAATAGGTCAGAATCATGTCGGCTCCGGCCCGTTTTATCGAAATCAGGGACTCAAGCATCGCCTGTTCACCATCAATCCAGCCCTTTTGCGCCGCCGCCTTGATCATGGCAAACTCACCGCTGACATTATAGGCGGCCAAAGGATGATCAAACTCATCTCTCAATGAACGCAAGATATCAAGATATGGAAGCGCCGGTTTGACCATGATAATATCGGCCCCTTCTTCAATATCAAGAGCCGCTTCACGCAAGGCTTCTCGAGCATTGGCAGGATCCATCTGATAACTTTTCCGATCTCCAAACTGGGGAGGAGATTCCGCTGCTTCACGAAAAGGACCATAGAACGCCGAAGCATATTTAACCGCATAAGACATCAGGGTTATCCGGTCAAAACCAACCTCATCTAAGGCCTCGCGAATAAAACCGACGCGGCCGTCCATCATATCGGAGGGGGCCACCATGTCGGCTCCGGCCCGGGCGTGAGAAACTGCTTCTTTTGCCAGCAATTCCAGGGTTTTATCATTATCAATTCGGCCATCCTCAACGACCCCGCAATGGCCGTGCGAGGTATACTCACAAAGACAAACATCGGTAATCACGAGAAGATCATTGACTTCAACTTTCAAGGCCCTAATCGCCTGCTGGATAATACCGTTATCATCATAAGCACCGGTACCCAGTTCATCTTTACTTTCAGGAATGCCAAACAGAATAACCGCCGGCACTCCAAGACTTTTCAGCTCGGCCGCCTCTAAAACCAGTTCATCAATAGAAAACTGATAATTACCCGGCATGGAACTGATCTTATGCCTAACCCCCCGACCGGGACAGACAAAAAGCGGTGCGATAAAATCATCAACCGAAAGTGAGGTTTCACGAACCATGCGACGAATATTGGCGTCAGCCCGCAAGCGCCGAGGCCTATAGACAGGGAAATACATAATTAGTAAATTACTCCTGAAAGTTTGTCATAAAAAAATAAGAAGTTTTTTATCGCTGAATACGACTTACATTTAAGTTACAGAAGATAATTTGTTATTTTGCTTCGCCCTCTTGAATGGGGTCAAAGCTTTGACCCCGCCCGAGATAAAGTG
>DAOVTG010000260.1 GCA_030633185.1 Deltaproteobacteria bacterium | reverse complement strand
GCCCGCCATTTACTGACAGCATAGGGGCCTTCAGGCCGAGGCTGATCGTAAGCTCTATATGGCCGCCAATCGGCATGCCATGAGCCTTCACCATTAACCTTGACCGTGCTGAGAAAGATTAAACGCCGAACCCCGGTAGATGCGGCGGCTCGCGCCAGGGCCACGCTCATATCCAGATTGCTGCGGAAAAAATCATCGTCGGAAAAAGCGCCTCGCCCGTTCTGGTGAGCCCTGGCGGCCAGATGGACAATCGACTCGACTCCATCCAGCAGGGCAATCCACTCCTTAATCCCGGCCTGACCCGAAACCGTGACTATCTCATCCACATCGGCCGCCGCCCAAGCCGGCAGCAAACTTCCGTTTCGACGCACAACCGCCCGTACCGGCAGCCCTTGAGCGGACAAGTGTCGGCAAAGAGCAGCGCCAACAAATCCGGCAGCCCCGGTAATCAGGATTTTACCAGAAGATTCCATTTGATCCATTCGCACCCCAAGGACACACTTCAAGACGTAAAAAGTTACGAGATGGCTAAGTAAAAATTTCGATAGACAAGATGATGTGGTTTTCCAGGCGCAAGACCATACATGTAGTATGTCGAGTGTCTGGAAAACCACATCAGCGCAGGATATCGGAACTTTTTACGACGCCATTCCATTTGTCTCCCAAAAGTTCTTTGTAAACCGCAAAGGTTTCACTAATTACTTTGGTACTACTGAACTGCTCTTCCACCAGAGCCCTTCCGTAAAGACCAAAACGATGCCGCAAGGCGGGGTCAAGCAGTAATTTCTCCAAGGCCCCGGCCAAGGCTGCCGGATCACCGGGAGGCACTAAAAATCCGTTGCCACCATCGTGAACAATCTCCCGACAACCGGGCATTTCGGTAGCCACCAGAGGTTTGCCGCAAGCCGCCCCCTCAAGCAGGGCGACCGGAATCCCTTCCCGATAGCGGGTCGGCAGACAGACGATATCGACTCGTTTGAAAAGAGCCGGCATATCTTTCTGGAAGCCCAACCAGCGTACGCTCCCCCGGCGGTGCCAGAAAAGCAGCCGGGAGACAGGTACGGCCGCAGGATTACTCATATCCGGCATCCCGGCCAGCCAAAATTCAGCCTGTACACCTTTGCTTCGCAAAATCCGAGCCGCTTCGACAAACTCGCCAATACCTTTATGCCAGAGCATCCGGGCAGCCAGCAGAACCACTGGAACTTCCGATTCAGGCTCTTGCAATTCAGGTTGAAAACGCTCCACCGCAACCCCGGAGCCAAGAATCAGTTCCGCTCGTTCCGGCCTTATAATTTTTTTTGCCAAAAAATGACGCCGGTCATCAGGATTTTCAAAAAGAAATTTAACTCCTGCACGATTGCCAGTCACACGGTAGGCCGTCTCGATAATACTTTTAAGATATTTTTTACAGCGCCCGCCTTCGATAAAAACAAAACCGAGTCCGGTCACGGCATTGACAACCGCCGGAACCCCGGCCAGCCGGGCCGCCAGCGACCCGTAAATAATCGGTTTAATTGAAACCTGGTGAACAATATCGGGCTTGAGCCGTCGATAGAGGCGCACCAAATCAAAGAAACCAATCAATTCACGAAGAGGATTGCGGCTAGCCCGACACATTTTAAGAGGATAATGGACAAAACCCGAATCCCTAATTTCAGCGACTCGGGATCCCGGCGCCGTAGCAACCAAAACCTTGAAACCGACGGCTAGCGCGGCCTCGGCCAAAGCTTTGCGATGGAGAAGAAAAAACCAGTCATCGGTGACCAGAAAAAGGATGGTTGGTTTTTTGACAATATTTTTCACTAAATGACCTGACCCGGATGAACCGGAACCAAAAAGGTTGTCATTATTTGTGTTAATTTGTGTCCATTTGTGGTTGAAAAAGAACCACAAATGGACACAAATTAACACAAATTTTTAATGCATTAAATTTAAAGTTTTACTTATTTTGTAGACTAGCAACACTTCCTTCAGTCGTAAAATTTCATCGTAATTTGCCGAAATCCGGTTATCAACAAACGTCGGGCAAATTTTAATAACGACCAAACAATGGCCCCGGCAAAAATTGGCAATGCAAGCTGACCCTGACGCCAAATTGTAACTATCGCCGCAAGCTCCCCTTTTTCCATTCGCCAAAGAGCTGCGCTCTGTCCGGCATCCCCAAAATCCGCTTTGTGGGTCTGAGCCAGAAACAAATCAAGAAAAATGGCCCGCCCACCGGCCCCTAAGAAACTGAGCCAAAGATGATAATCTTCACCATAACGCTGGCCTTCGGGAAAGCGCAAAGTAATTTCACGCCGCAGCATCACCGTCGGAGTTCTTAGATAGTTGCTGTAAAGAAGCCCGGACAGAGAACATTCCGATATCTGTAAACGCTTCGGCAAACCGGAAACGAGGGTCTGCGGAGCGCCACAAAGATGGCCGGAGAGACCAATCTCGGGATGACTCTCCATAAATCCGAGCTGCAAAGCCAGCTTGTCGGCATGCCAGGTATCATCGGCATCTAGAAAAGCGATCCAGGGCCGACTCGCCTGCTCCCAACCATAATTTCGAGCCGTAGCCGGGCCCTGATTGCTTTCCAGAAAAAAGAGTTTAAGCCAACTTTCACCGTACTCTTTCAGCAGGAGGCTTAGAACCTTGGAGGTTTCATCATCACTGGCATCATCGACAATAATTACCTCATAAGGTTTGTAGCTCTGAGCTGCGACCGAGTTAAGAGCCCTGGCTATCGTCGATGCCGCTCGATAGCAGGGAATAACCACTGAAACCGGGGCCGTCTCTTTTTTCGCCAACGCCAACTCCGCCCGGGTCTCTCGCCATTCGTTCACTCTTTAGACACCCACTCCCAGGTTCGCTGCAGCCCCTCCCGAAAATCAAATTGCGGCTCCCAACCAAGCTCTTTTTGGGCCCGGCGACAATCAAGATAGTTGACCGGGCTGTCACAGGCCCGGCTCTCTTTATAGAGAACCGACACCTTACGACCGCTGACCTCTTCAAGCAGGGCGATTAATTGGTTGAGATTACAGGGACTACCACTCCCGATATTAAAAAGTTTTAGCGAAGTGCTTTTCTCGCAGGCAAGCAGGATGGCCTTAGTCAAATCGGCAATATAGAGATAATCCCGGGCAACCGTGCCGTCACCCCAGATCTCGATAGCTTCACCACTCTTGATACGCCCCAAAAAGACCGCGACCGCCCCCTGGGTGCCGCTACATCTCTGCCGTTCGCCATAGGGGTTGGCAATCCGTAAGATCGTGTAGTCAAGACCATACAGATGGTAGAAGAGTTTAAGATATTTTTCGGTTGTCAATTTGATGATTCCGTATGATGACAGGGGGTCAGTCGGATTCTCTTCCCGAAAAGGTAAAGCCGACAGAGGATC
>DAOVTG010000253.1 GCA_030633185.1 Deltaproteobacteria bacterium | reverse complement strand
GGAACACATAACTCGAATAAGCCTGATTTCACTTGCATATTGTAGTCTGGAAACTCCAGCCAGGTCAGCCGCCCCGTAGGCTCACCAGTGGCACACGAAGCCTAAGAGTTTTGGTTTAAATTCAAGCGCTGCACTCATTTGTTTCTCCTAAATTAAACTGCTGCGTCAATTTGCTGCATGATCTCTTCTTTGGTTGTCGCCGCATCGATCTGGCTTATGAGCTCTTCATCGGTGAAGTGCTTTAAGACAATCGCATTGGTTGGGCACTTGGCGTTACAGAGACCGTCGCCTTTACAAAGCACCGGATTAACCCGGGCCTTGCGGCCTTGCGGGGTTTCGACAAATTCTATAGCGTCATACGAGCAGGCTGTAATACAGGCTCCGCACGAAATACAGTCGTCCTCTTTGACCTCGCAAACCGAGCCCGAGGCGGTGACTGTATCGTTTGCGAGCAGGGTTAAAACCCGACCGGCCGCGCCATAAGCCTGATTAATCGACTCCTGGATATGTTTCGGATAGTGAGCCGTACCACAAAGATAGACCCCATCCGCAGAAAATTCAACCGGTTTCAATTTGACATGAGCTTCTTTGAAAAAATCATCCGGACTCAACGTCACTTTAAACATTTTAGCTATTTCATGGGTGGTTGCGGCGGGAATGACGGCTGCCGCCAAAGAGACAACATCTGCATCAAGCTCAAGCCGTTTGCCTAAAACCGGATCCGCAACGGTTACTCGTAAAATCGATTTACCGCCCGCTTTTACAGCTTCAACTAAAGGTTTATCATCGGTTTCATAACGGATAAAGGTTACACCTTTTTCCGCCGCTTCCCGATAGAAATCCTCTTTTAAGCCATAAGTTCGCATATCCCGAAAAAGGACATAAATTGACATCTCCGGGTTGATCTCTTTAAGTTTCAAGGCGTTTTTAATCGCATGGCTGCAACAAACCCGGCTGCAATAATCCCGCTCTTCGTTACGACAGCCGACACACTGAATCATAACCAGACTTTCGGCCTGAACAATGCTCTTTTCACCTTTGGCGATCTCTTCGCCCAACTCAAGATGGGTAAGAACCTTATCGTTTTCCCCATAAAGATATTCGCAAGGCTGATAGACATCCGCCCCGATAGCAATAACCGAAGCCCCATGTTTGATCTCTTTGATGCGGCCTTCACTCTCCAGTGTCGTCGTAAAATTCCCGACATAACCGGCTACATCGGTAATCGTCGCTTCATGAGATACATGAATCAAAGGGTTACTGTAAACCTCGCCGATCAGATCATTGAGATAGGTTTGCACATCCATGCCCTCAAGCGTGGTGTGCAGACGTCGCGCCATGCCACCTAAATCTTTGGCTTTTTCAACAAGTTGCACCTCATGGCCCTGATTAGCAATGGAGAGCGCACAGGTCATACCGGCGATACCGCCGCCAACGACTAAGGCAGTCGGGTTTACATCCAGATCAAATTCCTGCAAGGGTTCAAGGTGCCGAGTTCGCGCGACCGACATCCGAATCAAGTCTTTCGCTTTTTGCGTCGCTTCATCTTTTTGTTTGGCATGAACCCAGGAACAGTGTTCTCTGATATTCGCCATCTCGCAGTAATATTGATTAAGCCCGGCTTCCCGCAGAGTGTCGCGAAACAGGGGTTCAAGCGTTCTCGGAGAACAAGCTGCGAGAACCACTCGGTTAAGCCCTTTCTCTTTAGCGAGATCGGTTATCTCTTTGGCTGAATTAGTTGCACAAGAAAAAAGCTGCTCCTGAGCATAAACAACATTGGGCAGGCTTAAAGCATATTCAACGGTGGAGGGAACATTAACTACACTTGAGATATTTGCCCCGCAGTGACAAACAAAAACGCCGATCCGAGGCTCTTCCTGGGAGACATCCCGCTCCGGCGGATAGATTCTCTCTTGCGCTAACTTGCCCCGGCGGTAATCAAGTAATTCACCACATTGAGTGCTGGCACCGCTGGCCGTAAAAACCGCCTCGGGAATATCAGTCGGCCCTTGAAAAGCGCCGCTGACAAAAATTCCGGGCTGATTGGTTACTAACGGATTGGCGTCATTAGTTTTATTGAATCCGTGAGCATTGAGCTCAATTTGAAATTTCTCCGCCAGCGCCTTAAACTCGGCCGGAGGATTCAAGCCCACGGCGAGAACGACCATGTCGAACTCTTCCTCTTTGACGCCATCATCAAAAGTGGAATACCGAACAATAACATTCTTAGTTTCCGGATTCTCGCCTACGATTGAAACATAACTTCTGATAAACCGGGTTCCGGGGAGTTGTTCGGCTCTTTCAAAATAGCGCTCAAAATCTTTACCATGAGAACGAATATCATTATGAAAGACGGTACAATCGACGCCCTCATCATGACCTTTGGTCAAGATCACCTGTTTCTGGGTATAGGTACAGCAGACACCGGAACAGTAACTGTTTTCGCCCTCGGTAACCCGTCTCGAACCAACGCATGAAATCCAGGCGATTTTTTGCGGATGCTGCTTGTCGGAATTCCGCAGCACCTCACCTTCGTAAGGACCGGTCGAGGATAAAAGGCGCTCGTAGTCCATACTGGTGACGACATTCTGCAACTTGCCGTAGCCATATTCAGGATTAACTTTGGGATCGAAAGGCTCGATCCCGGCCGCCAGAATTATCGCCCCGACACTTATTTCCCGCTTCTTGCTAACCTGTCTGAAATCTATGGCATCAGCCTGACATACGCCTCGGCAGATATCACATTTATTCTCTTTCAGATAAAGACAGCTTTCATCAATATAGGCAACCAGGGGAATCGCCTGGGAGAAGAATACATGAACCGCTTTATTATCCGATATCTCCTGATTAAATTGATCAGGATAGGTCACCGGACAGTACTCGACACAGGTTCCACAACCGGTGCATTGGTCTTCAATAATATATCGGGGACGGGTTTTCAGAACGACCTTAAAATCCCCGGCCTGGCCTTCGACGCAATCAACTTCAGTGAATGTCAGAATCTCTATATTTGGATGCCGGCCGACCTCGACCAGTTTAGGTGAGAGTATTCACATCGAGCAGTCGTTAGTGGGGAAGGTCTTATCCAGTCGGGCCATATGGCCGCCGATACTCGGCTCTTTCTCGACTAGATAGACCTTAAACCCCGCCGTGGCCAGATCAAGTGAAGCTTGAATTCCACTGATCCCACCACCAACAATCATGACGTCGCCAAAACTACTGTTTCCCGGATTTTGGGAAAATTGTTGAATTATTTCGGTTGGCAATACTTCGTTTTCCACGTTCTATCTCCTTAACACATTTAACAAACAGCGAGCAGTGCGAACTTTGCTTCGCCCCCATAACCGGGGACAGAGCTCAGCCCGGCTCGGGCTAAAGCCCTGCCTGGAGGTCTGTCCCCACATCGAGGATGCTGGGAACTGCACCTGAACAATTAAATTATTTCATTTATAATTTCTGTGATATCCTTGATCTCAATGTCATCTTCCGGTTCCAGGCTTAGGCGGCTCTCTTCGAAGTTGGTGAT
>DAOVTG010000102.1 GCA_030633185.1 Deltaproteobacteria bacterium | reverse complement strand
TCAGTCTCAGCCGTTTCAGCTTCAGTGGTTTCCACCTCAACCGTTTCGGCTTCAATCTTTTCTTCTTCAACGGCAACGATTTCTTCCGGAGTGTCGGTATCGGTATCGCTATCGGCGTCAGCTTCTACATTCTCTTCGCCGCCCTCTTTCTGGTTGTTGGTAGCTAGCTGCAGGATCTCTCCTAAAGAGACTTTACCTTTCTGGAAACTGTCGGTGATGTACTCGCCGCTCTCCATCTTCTCTTTCTCATCAAGGAAAGCCTTGATGCTCAAACCGATCTTGCGGTCATCATTGTTGATGTTCAAGATCTTGGCAGTGACGGTCTCACCCACCTTGAGGATCTCTTCGGCCTTTTTCTCTTTGTCAGAGGTTATCTCCGAGATATGAACCAAGCCTTCAACCCCATCTTCGAGCTCAATGAATGCACCAAAGTCGGTAATGTTGGTAACCGTACCGGTGACATGGTCGTTGATCATCAGTTTTGTACTGATATTCTTCCAGGGATCTTCGTTGAGTTGTTTGATACCGAGAGAAAAGCGCTGATTGGCGGTGTCGAGGTTAAGGACGACAGCCTGAATGGTTTCACCTTTTTTGTAGATCTCGCCCGGGTGTTTAAGGCGTTTACTCCAGGAGATATCGGAGATATGAACGAGGCCGTCGATATCATTTTCGATGCCGACAAAGAGACCGAAATCGGTAATATTCTTGATTTCTCCCTCAATCTTGGTGCCGACCGGGTATTTGTCGATAAGGCTGTCCCAGGGATTAGGCTCGACCTGTTTCATGCCGAGCGAGATACGGCGTTTTTCAGGATCAATGCTTAAAACCACGGCGTCAATCTCGTCGCCGACATTAACGATCTGGGTCGGATGCTTAATCTTTTTAGTCCAGGACATTTCGGAAACGTGAACCAGACTTTCGATGCCCTCTTCGATCTCGACAAAAGCGCCGTAATCCTTGATGCTGATAACCTTACCAGTGACCTTGGTGCCGATTGGATAATTGTCGGACGCCTTGGTCCAGGGATCCTCTTTGAGTTGTTTGATGCCGAGGGAGACCCGTTGGCGTTCCTGGTCATATTTGATGATCTTGACGTCGATGGTTTCGCCGACGTTAACCCGCTCACTCGGATGGTTGACCCGTCCCCATGAGATGTCGGTAATGTGCAGGAGTCCGTCAAGCCCGCCCAAGTCGATAAAGGCACCGTAATCAGTGATGTTCTTGACGACGCCTTCGATGATCGCGCCCTCCTGGAGTTTCTCGAGGAGCTGCTCTTTCATCTTCTCGCGGCTCTCTTCCAGAACGGCCCGGCGGGAGATGACAACATTATTGCGTTTCTGATTATGTTTAAGAATACGGAATTCGTAGCGTTCACCAATCAGCTTGTCGAGATTACGAACCGGCTTGAGATCGATCTGGGAGCCCGGTAGGAATGCGGCAACCCCGATATCAACGGAAAGGCCGCCCTTGACTTTGCTGGTGATCACTCCTTCGATGGTCTCATCATCATCGGCAATGCGTTTGATCTCTTCCCAGACTTTCATTCGTTCGGCTTTGGTGCGGGAGAGCTGGATATTGCCGTGTTCATCTTCGTAGCGCTCTAGAAATACATCGACTTCGTCACCTTCAGCGACCGTGCATTCGCCATTGGCGTCACGAAACTGGTTGATCGGGATATGGCCTTCAGATTTATAACCGATGTCGATAACAACGTTGTTATCGGAAACCAGGACTACGGTTCCGCTAACCAGACCGCCGACTTTGACATCTTTGCCTTTAATACTCTCTTCAAACATGGCGGCAAAATCATCATCAAAATCCTCAACGCCGAAACCCTCTTCATCAGGATCACTCTCCTCTTGATGATCATTTTCGGTCTCGAGGTTTTCGTCCATTACCGTCGCCATCGACGGATCTTCCTGTTCCTGCTCAGTGCTGCTGGTGATGTTGTTTTCTTCTGTCATTGGTTTAACTTTTAACCCCCTGTTAAGGATTGTTGGCCTTGGGGGCACCCAGATAGAGCTAAGGATACTCTAAAACAGTGCCTGGCCGGGAATGAGTCGGAAGCCGGGGAATGCGGTATTTCCGTAACTCAAAGGTTGATTTTACAATAAAAACGACCCTAAATTCAAACCGGGGGCTTTAGCATAGGATTGGGCTAATTGCAAACTTAAAATTTCTTGTCGTTGACTTTTTGCGGGCATAATGCGTATACAGTGCTAATTAGCGGGCTGAATATCCAAGCATATTTGTTATGGGGGAGATAACGATGTTGACAGTGGTTGTTTACGCAGGTCTGATTGGACTGCTCTATTACGACGCTCTAGCTCATATGGTGCGGGGTTGGGGGAGTGAAGATTACAATTACTGCTATTTGGTACCGTTTGTTATCCTTTACATGATCTGGGAAAAACGAGATGCCGTTAAACGTCTGCCGGTTCAGGTCTCAGGTTTCGGTTTTCTGCTTTTCCTGCCCGCCCTGGCCCTCTTCTGGTTTGGAGAATTGGGGGGGGAGTATCTGACCCTCTATCTTTCCGCCTGGTTGGTGGTCATGGCCCTTTTCTGGATCCATGCGGGGTGGTACCGATTCAAGGAGATTCTCTTTCCCTTGATGATGATTCCCGCTATGTTTCCGCTACCCAGTTTTCTTCATAACCGGCTCTCTTTGAAACTCAAACTGCTCTCTTCCCAGATCGGAGTTGAGATGATGCAGATGGCCGGGATGTCGGCCTATCGTGAAGGTAATGTTATTGATCTGGGCTTTACCCAACTTCAAGTGGTTGATGCCTGCAGCGGCTTGCGTTACCTCTTTCCGATAATCATTCTTGGTCTGTTGCTGGCCTGGTTTTTTCGAGCTCCGTTCTGGAAGCGTTTATTGTTGGTTCTTTCGACGTTGCCGTTGATTGTTCTAACCAACAGTGTCAGGATTGCCATTACCGGGCTCTTATATGAACCTTTTGGCCCCAAAGTGGCGGAAGGTTTTTTTCACGATTTTTCCGGTTGGTTAATCTTCATGGTGACCCTTGCTATTCTTTTGTTGGAGATGTGGCTGCTTGAGAAAATGCCGGGTCATTTGCCTCGGACTTTCCATGAGGATTCTGCCAAGAGAATGTTTGCTCCGGTGTCCTCCTCTCTCCACCAAAGGTTGGTTCTGGTAATGGCCGCAGGGTTATTGCTGTTATCCTGGGCGCTCGCTCAAGGAGTTGAGTTTCGGGAGAAGATCCCGGTTACTCAGCCGCTTAATCAATTTCCCTTGACCATCGGTTCCTGGCAAGGAGAGCGTCAAGGGATGGAAGAGAAATTTATCAAGGCTCTGGATTTAAGTGACTATTTTATCATTGATTATCAGGATGATGCCGGTCAACAGATCAATTTCTATACCGCCTACTATGAGAGTCAACGTAAAGGGGAATCAATTCATTCACCGGCCTCTTGTATGACCGGCAGCGGTTGGGTTTTTAAGGAGGTCGGGGAGAAGGTTCTGGAAATTTCCGACTATGGTGGGTTTACTGTCAATCGGGTCTTTATGTTGAAAAGTGGTTCTCAACAACTTTCCTACTATTGGTTCCCACAGCGCGGGCGCAATCTGACCAATGCCTACCAGTTGAAGATATTTGTCTTCTGGGATGCCTTGACCAAACAGCGTACCGATGGTGCCCTGGTGCGCCTGATCACCCAGGTCGGAGAATTTGAAAAGGTTGATGATGCCGATCGCCGACTGCAATCCTTTATGAGTCAGGCTCTACCTTTTCTGGATCAATATCTGCCCGGGGCAGAGCGCTGATCGATGCTGTCATGATTATCTTTTCATCATTTATGATAGCCCTTTTCCTGACCATCGCCCTGGTTCCCATCTTTCGGCGTCTGGCCTATGCCTTACATGTCGTCGATCTGCCCCAGGAACGTAAGGTGCACACTACGGCCATGCCCAAGACCGGCGGTCTTGCGATGGCTGTGGGGATCACTGTGCCTCTGCTCTTGTGGGCTCCTAAAAATTCTATTTTTCCTTTTCTCATGATCGCCTTGTTGATAATTGTCGGGGCTGGTTTTCTCGATGATATCATGGAATTTCGTTCCCTGGTGAAATTCGCCGCCCAGATTCTGGCGGCCCTTATCGTAGTTGTTCTGGGCGGTATCAAGATAAAAAATTGTGGTGTCCTGCTGCCGGAGGGTGTGCTTTTGGCCGACTGGTTGTCGATCCCTTTGACCGTCTTTGTTCTGGTCGGGATTACCAATGCGATCAATCTGGCGGATGGCCTCGACGGCTTGGCCGGCGGTATCAGCGTTCTGATTTTTGTGGTTATCGGCTGTTTGGGGCTCCAGGATGGCAACTATTTTGTGGTTATCGTGGCGGCCGCTGTGGTCGGTGCCCTGTTTGGTTTTTTGCGCTATAATACCTTTCCGGCGACTATCTTCATGGGTGATGCCGGGAGCCAGATGCTTGGCTTTCTGGCGGGTTCTCTGGCTCTCTGGTTAACTCAGGGGGATCTGGTTTTAAGTCCTTTTTTGCCGCTTTTGTTGCTTGGCTTCCCGATTCTTGACACTTTGACGGTGATGCTGGAGCGGCTCTATTATGGTCGATCTCCCTTTGTGGCCGATAAAAACCATTTTCATCATCGCTTGATGAGGTTTGGTTTTTTTCATTCCGAAGCGGTGTTAATGGTCTACGCCCTGCAATCGATTATGGTTGGTGCGGCTTTCTGGTTGCGCTATTTCAACGATTGGGTCATATTGTTGGTTTATGGGTCTTTGTCGCTTGTGATCCTGCTTGTTTTCTTTGTCGCCGGTCGTTATAAATGGCGCTTGAGAAAGAGTGAAAAAATAGATGTTCATGAACTTCAACGGCGCTTGAGCGAGCTCTATCGGCTAACTTTATTGATCAAGTTTCTTTTTTGCAGCCTGCAAGTAAACTTAGGGTTTGTTTTGTTGGTTATAGTGGTGCCGGTTAATCCAATACCGGTCTGGTTCTGTTTTTCGGCTTGGGGGGCTTTGACGCTTCTGCTCGTGGTGCGCTGTTTCAAGCCTGAAAGGTCGGGGCTGGTTTTGCGCTGGATATTCTACCTGGTTGTGCCGACCCTGATCTATCTCGGTGAACAGGCGCATTATGGTGCCTGTGATCTCTGGCTGTGGGGATGGATGGAGACCGTTTGCAATTTAGCCTTTGTGTTGCTGGTGGTTTTCTCGTTACTGGTTTTGCGTTTTACGAGGCGGGCCGGCTATCGTAGTACGCCGCTCGATTTTCTGATTTTGATTGTCGCCATTTTAGTCCCGGCGATTATTCCGCGGGGCTTGACTGGGGTTCCGTTGGGGTTGGTTGTGGCCAAGACTCTGGCCCTCTTTTTTGCCTTTGAAGTGGTGCTTGAGGAGTCCCGGAGTCCCAATCGCTGGCTTGAGCTGATGATCGGCCTGGTTCTGCTTATTGTCGGAGTGAAAAGATTTGAGCTCTGGTTTCCGAGCTTGAGATAGTTTAAATTTTACAATTTAGAGGAGGGATTATGATGTTGCGTTTGGTGAAAATGTCTATAGTGATGGGGTTGATTTTCTCACTTTTTGCCTGTAGCAGTGGGGGGCCGGAAGCAAAACGGGACAAATTCTACAATAGGGGAGTCGCTCTCTATGAACAGGGTGATTATGCTAAAGCGACTTTGGAACTGAAAAATGCGCTTCAGGTCGATCCCAAATTTGCTCAAGGCTACTATCTTTTTGGGATGTGTTCGTTTCGTCAGAGCAAATTCAAAAAGGCGTACGGAGCCTTTAATAAAGCCCTGGAACTGGATGCCGGTCTGAGCTCGGCCCAGGTTATGGTTGGTCGCCTGTTGATGATGGGCGGAGAGAGTGAAAAAGCTCTGGCCGAAGCCGATAAAGTGTTGGCGGCTGATGTTACTGATCAGGAGGCCCAATTACTGCGTGGGGCCTGTCTGGCAGCTCTGGGTAAGGAAAAAGAGGCCGTCGGAGTGTTGGAGAAACTGCTCGCCGACGGCAGTCAGGAACCCGATCTCTATATTCTGCTCGCCAACCTGCGTCTCAAAAAAGAGGATCCGGCCGGGGCTCAAGCCTATCTCGAACAGCTGCTCGCGCACGATAGCGAACATCGGGCCGGTTATCTGCTTTTAGCGGCAGTTCTTGAACGGCAGCAGAAACTTGATGAAGCCGAAGCTCAGCTTAACCTGTTGATCTCTAAGCAGGAGGAGGAAAACCGAGCCGAAGCCCGACTCTTGCTGGTTAAATTCTATCGTCGTAATGACCGCAGTGATGCGGCCGCAGAGCTTCTTCAGACGCTGGTTCAAGAGCGTCCGGAAGAGGAACGTTTTCGGGTTCTTTTGATTCGTTTCTTTGCTGATAATCAGGAAGAGGAGAACTCGCTTGTCGTGCTTCGGCAGGGGCTTGCGGATCTGCCCGAATCTCTGGTTTTGACCGAGATGATGGCGAAATATCTGATTGGCAGCCAGGAGGTTGAAAAGGCGCGCTCTCTTTTAAATGCCTATACTGAGAAAATGAAAACCGGGCCTCAATTTCTCCGGGCCAAGCTGTTGCTGGCCCAGATTGCCGTGCAGCAGAAAGAGTATGATAAGGCCCTGGTGCTGGTCGATGAAGTTTTAGCCGAAAATAACAGTGATCTTCAAGCCCGGATTCTGAAAGGCGATCTCCTGTCGCAGCGCCGTGATTTTGATGGTGCGATCGCCGAGTATCGGGCGGTTTTGAAAGATGTGCCGCAGAGTGTACCGGTTATGTTCAGTCTGGCCAAGGCTCATGTCGGCAATGATGAGAGAAAAATCGCGGTTGATCTTTTGCAGAAAGCCTTCGATCTTGATGCCAAAATAGCCCCGATGGCCATCTTGCTGACTCGTCTCTATCAGCAGAAGGGGAAATTTGCCAAGGCTTTAGAGACCGCTGAAAAAGCCCTGCAGCAAAACCCGGAGCATCCTGAATTGTTGGAGATGACGGCCAGCCTGATGGTTCGTCGCGGGCGGTCGGCCGATGCCCTTGAACTTTGCCGCCGCTATCTTAGTAAAGAACCCGACAACCCGAGGCTTAATGTACTTTTAGCCCAGATTCAGATTTCGATGCGTGACTTTCCACCCGCCCGGGAAAAACTGATGAAGGTACTTTCTCAAGATGCCGATAACCGGGCCGCGCTCTTTACGTTGGTTCGTCTCGAATTGCTCAGAGGGTCACCTCAGGAAGCTTTGGCCCACGGCCGGGAGCTTAGAGAGAAAGATCCTGAAAATCAGATTTATGCTTTGCTGCTCGCCAATCTCTATGAGCAGACCGGTAATTTTGCTGCGGCTGCCGGAATCTATGGTGAGGTTTTAGCCAAAAACCCGCAATCACTGGTGGCTGCTAATAATCTGGCTTACTACTATGCTGAGCATCAGGTTTCGGCCGAGAATATTGCCAAGGCTAAAGAACTTCTTAAACCTTATCTTAGTGATAAATATCGCGAGGAGCCGGTTTTGATGGATACCGCAGCTTGGGTTTACTACCGGGCCGGTGAGTATGAAAAAGCCCTGGAACTGCTAACCGGGGTTGAGGAGAAGATCAAACAAGTGCCGGAAGCGCTCTATCATCTCGGCATGATTAATAAAGAGCTCGGCCACCGGGAGAAGGCGCTGAACTATCTGCAAGAGGCCTTGGCGAGCAAAAATTTTGTCGCTCCAAAAGATGCCGAGGCGGCTTTGCAAGAGCTGCAACAGTAATCACGGTCGTCAGTCGTCAGTGAAAACCTGGCGACTGACTTTTACTTTGATTTTGCGTAATTATCTCTCAATCCTCTCCTCCTCAATATATTGCAGTAAGATATCACCCCCATAAATGATGTGGTCGCGAACCAGTTTTTCAACTTGAACCTCATCTCCAGAGGCCATTGCGGCGAGCATATTTTCATGGTCTCTGATCTGTACTTCCTGCATTTTGGGGATTTTCAAAAGGATTCGTCGATATCTCATGAAACTGTCACGGAGCGACTCAATCAAAAGGGTAAGGCGTTGGTTTTTACTCCCTTGATAGATGACACCATGAAAATCCGAGCCGTTCTGAAAAAAACCGGTCAGGTCATTATTCTTGAGATATTGACGCGCCTTCAAGTTGATCTTTTCGAGGCGATTGAAGATTTTCTTATCCCGATTAACGGTTGTCAGATAAGCGGCGTAACCCTCGAGGACGCTGCGCACCTGAATAATCTCTTTCAAGTCGCTGACACTTAATGGCTTAACAACGTAGCCGACCTTCTTGACCTGTTCAAGAAAGCCCTCCTGTTTAAGCTGCTGCAAGGCCTCGTGCGCCGGTGTCCGGCTGACACCGTACTTCGCAGCAACCACCTCCTCTTTCAGGATGGTATCGGGTCTTGTTTTGAGCGATAGAATCTGCTCTTTAAG
>DAOVTG010000234.1 GCA_030633185.1 Deltaproteobacteria bacterium | reverse complement strand
GTCACGGGATGGCTAAGTAAAAATTTCGATATACAAGATGTTGTGGTTTTTCAGGCGCGAGACCATACATGTAGTATGTCGAGTGCCTGAAAAACCACAACAGCGCAGTAGATCGGACTTTTTACGACGCCATCAAACTTTGCTTCGCTCTCTCAAATGGGGTCACATCTTGACAATGGCTGTTGGTAGCCTTTCGGCTTGTCCGATTATCTCGATACGCCATAGTCAAGAAATGACCCCGCCCTCGGAGATTTGCTGATACCTGATACCTGAATTTTACAGATCCCACTCATCCGCCAGAGGGTTTTTCCCTTGGGATTGCAGAACTCCGTCGTATTCGCGGATAGTCTCGGCAAAAAGGCGGCCTTCGCTGGCGCTGATCCAGCGCAGCCAGACCCGTTCCTGATCAAGACCTAAGGTCTCCATAACTGAGCGTAAAAGAGCTATCCGCCGACGCGCCTTAAGGTTTCCGGTCTGATAGTGACAATCACCGGGGTGACAGCCACCAATCAGGACGCCATCGGCCCCATCGAGCAAGGATTTCAGAACATAGACAACATCAATAGCCCCAGAACACATAAGATGGATAATCCGAATACCCGCCGGGTACTGCTGCCGAGTGGTTCCCGCCAAATCGGCCCCGGTATACGTGCACCAGTGGCATAAGAAACCGACAATCCTTGGTTCAAATTTTGAGTCAGACATAAATATATTTCCTATTCAAGAATATTCGTTTTACTTTAAAACTATTAAGAAACTAACGTGTAAACGAGCTTTGCTGACGCTCTCTTAAATGGGGTCAAATCTTGACAATAGCTGTTGTCACTACCTCGACTTATCCGATTATCTCGATACGTCATAGTCAAGAACTGACCCCGCCCGAGATAGAGTGAAGTATTTTGTTCGACCTGTCTCGGCTGGGGTCATTTCTTGACACTTGGCGGCCGGAAGGCTCACGCAAAACCAAAGTTTTTACCCGCCATTTGTCAAGATGTGACCCCGTTTATGAGAGCGAAGCAAAGTTTGACGCTACCCGATGCCACTAAACTCCAAAATCAACGCATCAACTCTCGAGCCACCGCCATCATCTGGCCTTTATCAAAGCCGATTTGCTGGGTTGCTCCGTTGGGGCATACTGCAGCGCAACTGCCGCAGCCGTGACAGAGTTCATAATGGATTTCGGCGATCTTTGAAGAGAGATTAATCTCTCTAGCTCCATAGGGACAGGTATCGACGCAGAGCCCGCAACCACTACAGAGTCGGGTGCTGACCATAACCGTACTCTTGTCGGCCGAAATCTGTTTTCGGGCGAGCACGGTTGCAGCTCTTGAGGCGGCCGCCCGAGAACGAACCAAAGTCTCTTTAATATGCAGAGGGGCTGAAGCCAGACCGCAATGATAACGGCCTTCGCCAACAAAATCAACCAGTGCCGCTTTACTATTGGCTTCGGCAAAGAAACCGTAATCATCAAGCGGCAGTGAGAAAATCTCGGCCAACTCGGTAAAATCTCCGGGCACAACCCCGGTACTCAAGATCAAAAGATCAGGATTTAAAGAGATATCCTGTTTCAGAACCTGATCGTAATATTTAAGGCTTAAGCTTGAACCGGAAATTGCGGCCTCAGGCTTACGCTCAACTTCATAGGGTGAAAAGAGAATTCCAAGTTCTCGGGCCAGGCGATAGTACTCCTCAAAAAGACCGTAGGCGCGAAGATCACGATAGAGAACCGTAATTTTAATCTCCGGGGCAACCTCTTTCAAGCGCAAAGCATTTTTCAAGGCGTGGGTGCAACAAACCCGGCTGCAGTACTCTCGTTTACCGGATTCTCGTGATCCAACACATTGAATCATCACGACTTCACGACAATCTTTCAGGCTCGCAGAAGCAGTTGCCAGACGCTCTTCTAATTCACTCTGAGTCAGGACTTTCTCATCCTGACCTTTAAGATATTCATCGGTCTCGGCTTCGTTGCCGCCGGTCGCGAGCAGGAGAACCCCATGTTTTACCGATTGTTCACTATCACCGCTGCGCACCAACGTCGTATAATTTCCGACTCGGCCCTGATGTTTAACTATTTCTGCATTAAGCAGAACTTCTATATTGGCATCATTCTCAACCGCCGGAATCAACTCGGCCAGAAGCTGAGTTGGTTGTGATCCCTGCAAAGTATAATGAGCTTTAAGTAAGCGCCCGCCCAAACACTCTTCTTTTTCAACCAGCGTCACCTGATAACCACGGGCCGCCAACGAAAGAGATGCGTTAAGACCGGCGACGCCGCCGCCGACAACCAGAGCTCGCGGTTCAACCGCGACTTCGGCAGCCGGGGCCGGAAGATTACGAAATACTTGAGTATAAGCCGCCGCCAGCAGAGCTAATGCCTTACTTTGCACAACTTCTCGATCACCCTGATGCGGGAAGAAACATTGCTCACGCAGATTAGCGACAACGAAAGCGTTGCGATTAAAACCAATTTCATCAGCAAAAGCGTCTAATGAACGTTCCATATCGCGAACAGAACAGGCCCCGATTACAATCCGGTTCAGTTCATGCTCACCAATAAATTTGCGTAAGCCGAGCAGACCTTGTGGCATACAACTATTATCGACAACCTCGACACAGGCAACATAGGGGCGTTCTTTAAGCTCACCGCAAAGTTTTTGCAGGTCAAGCTCATCGGCCATAGTTCCGGCACAAGAGCAGAGAAAAATACCGATCTTTGGCTCTTCAATCCAGACTTCGCCGAGTTTCGGCTGCATGGTTTGCGTTTCAAGGTCGCTTGTTTCACTTTTCGCTGCGGCCAGAGAGACGGCTACGGCATCGGCGGCAGCCGCCGCTTCCATAACCGTTTCCGGAATATCCTTGGGGCCACAAAAAGCGCCAGCAACAAAGAGACCGGGAACCGAAGTTAAAGTCGGAGTAAATTCCTGGGTTCGGCAAAAGCCATATTCATCAAGCTCTAAACCTAGATCGGCGGCAAAATCAATTTTTGGGGCATCGAAACCGAGTGACAAAACCACGAGATCGACCGCATCTTCAGTAAAACCCTGACCATCGTCATAAACAAGATTAAGTTTTCGCGTTTTCGGGTCTTCTTTGACCGTCGAAACCATTGAGCGCCGGTACTCTACGGCATGCTCCTCTTTGGCCTGGTTGAAATATTTCTCATAACCCTTACCCATGCCGCGCAGATCCATATAATAGATCACGACTTCGGTTTCAGGGCATCGTTCCCGGATAAACATCGCCTGTTTAGTTGCATACATACAACAGACCGAAGAGCAATACCCGCGGCCACAAGAAACATCACGAGAACCGACGCATTGAATAAAGGCAACTTTTTTCGGTGTCGTGCCATCGGCAGGAGAGATCGGTTTCCCCTGACTCGGGCCGGAAAAACTGATCATCCGCTCTAACTGGCGACTGGTCACCACATTTTTATAACGACCAAAACCATATTCACCCTTCAACCCACCCTCAACCAGAGAAAAACCAGGGGTCAGAAGAACTGCATCAGCCGTAATCTCTTCTTCAAAGGTAGCAGCATCAAGATCAATCGCCTGTGTCGGACAGGCGGTCACGCAAGCACCACATTTAGTACAATTTGCCAGGTCAATCCGGTAGCCGGCTTTGACCATTTTGGGATAGAGTTTATAGACGGCTTTGCGCTCTTCGAGTCCATCGCTGAACTCATAAGGAACGCTTACCGGACAGACTTCAACACAATCGCCGCAATCGATACATTTTTCCTGATCGACACCTTGAGGGTCAACAGCCAGGGTCAAATTGAAATCTCCAGGCTGACCTTGCAGAGCCACAGGTCGGCTACCGACCTTGATCTCAAGGTTTTCATGGAGACGACACTCAACAAAAGGGCAATAGGCGGGCTGTTTAGGCGAGAGAAAGCAGACGCCGCAGGAGTTAGTCGGAAAGGTGTTATCGAGTAACGGAAAAAAACCACCGATAGCAACCTCTTTCTCAACCAGGGTCACACTAAGCCCCTGTTCCGCCAGCTGCAGAGCCGCCGTCATCCCGGCAAAACCTCCGCCGATTACTGCGACTGTTTTCTTTTTATCCATTATATTATTTTCTTTATTTTCAGAG
>DAOVTG010000218.1 GCA_030633185.1 Deltaproteobacteria bacterium | reverse complement strand
GGAACGTGATAAAGCAAGGTGTTTCTTTCGATGAGGCATGTACAGTTTTCAATAATTCATGTTATGTAGATTTATATGATCCAGATCATTCCAATGACGAGTGCAGGTTTCTTATAGTTGGATATTCCGATCAAGAACGTTTGTTAATTGTTTCTTATACTGAACGACGGAGGGTTATCCGTTTGATCAGCGCCCGGCCCGTAACCCGTAAGGAGCGAGAATCATATGAAGAATAGTCGAAATGAAAAGATGGATGAAATACGAGCTGAATATGAAATCACAAAAACCTAAAAAATTGTGGGGTGGGCGATTTACGGCCCCGACCGACGAATTAGTTGAGGAGTTTACAGCTTCGATCAATTTCGATCAGCGGCTTTATGCCGAAGATATCGCCGGGAGTGTTGCTCATGCCCGGATGCTTGGTAGTCAAAAGATTATATCCGTTTCTGATGCCGATATTTTGATAGCCGGTTTGCAACAGATTAAGGAGGAGATTGAGGCTGGTGAATTTGCTTTCTCGGTTGCACTTGAAGATATCCATATGAATATCGAGAGCCGCCTTTCAGAAGTTGTCGGCCCCGAGATTGCGGGGCGACTTCATACAGGCCGCAGCCGCAATGATCAGGTGGCTCTTGACTTACGTCTTTTTTTACGGCATCAGCTATCCCGGGTAATGTCGTTAGTGCTTAAATTGACTGAGGTTCTGGTTGATAGATCAGCGGGCAATCTTAATGTTATAATGCCTGGATTTACGCATTTGCAGCAGGCTCAGCCGGTTCTTTTTTCGCATCACCTGATGGCTTATGTCGAGATGTTAAAACGTGACTATGAACGTCTGGCGGATTGTCACGACCGCCTCTCTCTCTCTCCTTTAGGTTCCGGGGCTCTGGCCGGCAGTAGTTTTCCACTTGATCGTCAAATGGTTGCCGATGAGTTGGGTTTTAGCGGGATTACGGCTAACAGTCTCGATGCGGTCAGTGACCGTGACGGGGTCGCCGAGGCTCTTTTCGATTTCTCCCTGCTCATGGTTCATCTCTCACGATTTTGTGAGGAGTTGGTTCTCTGGTCTTCGGTGCAATTTAATTTTATTACTTTAAGCGACTCTTTTTGTACCGGCAGCAGTATTATGCCGCAAAAGAAGAACCCTGATGTCCCTGAACTTATTCGAGGGAAATCAGGAAGAGTTGTCGGTTCATTAGTATCTCTGTTGATTACTATGAAGTCTTTACCCCTAGCTTATAATAAAGACATGCAGGAGGATAAGGAACCTCTTTTCGATGCACTTGACACGGTCGTTGGCTCTCTGCGCATTATGACGACTATGATTAGAGAGCTGAAGATTAATTCAGACTCCATGGCGGAGCAGGCCGGGGCCGGTTTTTCAACGGCTACGGAGTTAGCCGATTATCTGGTTCGAAAAGGTCTTCCTTTTCGTTTGTCTCATGAAATTGTAGGCAAGACGGTCTCCTTTTGCGAGCAGAATGATCTGCTCTTTACAGATTTAACAATGGATCAATGGCAGCAGTTCTCACCTCTTTTCCATGAGGATCTTTTTACGGTTTTGTTACCACAGGATTCGGTAGACGCCAAGGATCTATTTGGCGGTACAGCTCTGGTTCGTGTCCTTGATCAGATTAAACTGACGCGGCAATTTATTGCCGATAGATCGAAATAAGTTTCTCTAACTTGATAAATGAGGATGATTATTTTGTTTAAGTTTTCATTGATCACTTTTTTCGTGATTTTATTTACCTCCTTTTTATTTATCTCTTGTGGTAAACGTGGCGAGCCGGTGCCGCCCAGTCTTGTGGTTCCTGCAAAAATTGAGGACTTTCAACTTGATGTTGATCCGGGTCGGCAGCACCTCGCCTGGAGTATACCAACTGTTAACGCCGATAATTCTAAGCCGGTTGACCTTGTGTCATTCATAATTCGGTTGAAAAAACTTCCCGTTGATCACGATAGTTGTCTCTATTGTGATGAAGGATTTTACGATTATTTAACTGTTTCCTCTATAAAACCATCGGTTGGCTTTGTGAAAAGGGGTACGTTTTATCTGCCGCTTCCGGAAGTTCCGTTTGGCTATGTTTACGTCTTCTCGGTTTTTTCAATCAACAGTCGGGGCTGGAGCAGTGAAGTATCTAACAAGTTAGCTATTCTTTCATTGCCAAAAGTTCTCCCGCCGTCTAATCTTACCTGTCATCCATCAGCCTCAGTTGTTGATCTGGTCTGGCAGGCACCTCTTTTGCCTGTCTATTTCAACGGTGAAATACGTTATCGTATCTACCGACGTGATCTAAATGATTTGAACCAAACCTGGAAGTTGATTACCCCGGAGCCAGTAGAAAATCCTGAATATGTCGATGTCGGCCTGGTTGATTGGAGTGCTTATGCGTATGTTGTTACTGCGGTGATTGCCGAACAGGGCTCTTTTTATGAGAGCGATTTTTCTTTGCTGGCAAAAGTTACTCCCGGGGATTATACGCCACCTGATAAATTGGAAAATTTTTCCGCATTCTATTTTCAGGGTTCAATTCAGTTGGTTTGGGATCCCTCTCCGGCAGCCGACCTTGCTGGTTATCGGGTCTATCGTCGTGAGCCTGTCAGTGGTTTGGATCAAGTGCTGGCGGTCTTGCCTTTCTCTACCCATGAATTTTATGATACTCATATTTTATTCGGACGAACATATCATTATCGAGTTACGGCCTTCGATCATTCCGACCGAAAAAATGAGAGTCATTCAACTCGGGAAGTTTCGGTTACAGTTAAGTAAATTACGGATTACGGAGAATCTCTTGACTGATTTTTTGTTAAGTATGACCGGCTATGGAGAAGCAACTCGAATCATTAATGATAAAGAGTGGCGCTGTGTGGTTCAGTCGGTTAACAGTCGTCACCTGGATTGTCGCTGCCGGTTGCCAAATCAATATCAATCACTCGAGCCTGCAGTAAGGGATCAGGTAAAAAAGAGTGTCGAACGAGGCAAAGTTGATGTCACTTTTTCTCTTGTCTCAGTTGAGGAGTCTAGTGATAGAACTCTTTTGCCCGATAATTATTTTAATGTTTCCTGGGTCTCCGGTTTTTGCCGGGCTGGAGAGCAATTAGTTGACTCTTTGAATTGGCCTAAAAGTGATCCTTTATACTCGGCATTGATACAGTCTGCGCTTGCTCGTCGAGAGGCATTCGACACTTCTACTGTGATGTATGAGGGTTCAGCTGAGCAGCTTTCTGATCTTCTTAAAGATGCTCTCTTTTTACATCTTGAATCACGCAGGGCCGAAGGTACTCATTTGGCTGCAGATATGCGTCATAGAATCTCTTTGCTTGATTCCTTTATTAAGCAGGTTCAAACTTCGGCATTAACTATGCCCCAAATCTTTAAAGAACGTATTGAGCAACGTCTAGCTGCTTTACTGGTTGACAGCCCGGTTACCCCTGATGAGGCTCGCTTATGTCAGGAAATTGCTTTTCTCGTTGATAAAGCTGATATCTCGGAAGAAATTGTCAGATTCAAATCTCATTTAGCCCAGTTTCTTAATGAATTAGAGCTTGAATCATCTAAACGCAAAGGCAAGAAGCTCGAATTTATCGTTCAGGAAATGTTGCGTGAGATTAATACGATTGGCTCTAAAGCCAATTTACTTGAAATCACACGTAATGTTGTTGATGCTAAAAACGAGTTGGAAAAGATACGTGAGCAGGTTCAAAATGTCATCTGATCATACCCCTTTTCTACTCATTATCTCAGCTCCTTCCGGATGTGGTAAGACAACCCTTTTGAAAGAGCTTTTTATACGGGTCAGCGGCCTTGGAATTTCTATATCCCATACTACAAGAGAGCCGCGAGCTAATGAGATTTCCGGAGTTGATTATCATTTCGTAGAGCGTGCTCTTTTTTCTCAAATGCAGAAAGCGGATAAATTTGTTGAATCAGCTTTCGTTCATGACAACCATTATGGAACGGCTCGTTCTTCAATCACCCAACTTTTAGATGATGGACTTGATGTTGTTCTCGATATTGATGTCCAGGGGATGAAGGAGGTTAAAGCCTCATCCCTGTTTAATGCAGTTACGGTCTTTATTTTACCGCCCGGCATAGATGAGCTTGAGATCCGTCTTCGCAATCGTAAATCCGACTCAGATGTGGTTATCAAACAGCGCCTGGAAAACGCCGTTGGTGAAATTGCACAGGCTCATCTCTATGATTATTTAGTCCTTAATGGGCTGATCGACGAAGCTGCAGACCTGTTGGCTGCCATTGTCCAGGCTGAACGCATCCGCACGTCGAGATCTTTTTTACTTAATCATGATGCCCTCGTAAAAAGTCACGGGATGGCTAAGTAAAAATTTCGATATACAAGATGTTGTGGTTTTTCAGGCGCGAGACCATACATGTAGTATGTCGAGTGCCTGAAAAACCACAACAGCGCAGTAGATCGGACTTTTT